>JBHEOL010000260.1:0-8939 GCA_046261635.1 Thermoanaerobaculia bacterium
ACGCAGAGGTTCCCCTAGGGGATCCGCGAAAGCTCCGCGTCGAACGTCTCGTCGCCGATGGTCGCGTAGAGATGACGGTCGTGCACCGAGATCGAGATCGCCGTGCGCCGGTCGAGCCGCTCGCCGATGTTCCCCACGAGCCCGCGATCGAGAATGATGACCTCGAGATCCTCGCGCCGGTGGATCTTCTTCCCTTCGAGCTGCGCGGCCATCAGCCGCGGATCGCGATGCGTGTAGACCGCGACACGGCCCGCCGCCTTGCTCGCGCGATGCAGGCGCTCGGCATCGGGAGCGCCGACCTCGATCCACGCCGTGATCCGCCCGGTCAGATCGCGCACCATCACCGCGGGCTCGTCGCCCGCCGAGACTCCCTGGGTCAGCTCGATCCCCTCCGTGTATTCGAGACAGTACGCGAGAAGACGCGCGACCATGTACTCGACTGCTTCCGAGGGGTGCTTCGCGAGCTTCAGCTCCAGCGTTTCGTATACGTGACGATCGACGTCGGACAGGTCGACTGTGATGTTGTAGATGGTCGCGGACAAAGCCACGCCGGACAGGGTGTCACGACTCCGCCACCCTGTCATCCCGAGCGTAGCAACGGATCAGGGGGGGTGGGAGATCCGTGAACGCAAGAACCCTGTCGGCGGGAAGAAGTGAATTCGCCGTGCCCGCGGAGAGGGGAAGCCCTTCACCCGATCGACTCGTCATGTCGTACCCACGAACAAATTCACATCTCCCGCCGACAGATTCCCGCGTTCGCGGTTTCCCCCCTGATCCCCGCTACGCTCGGGATGACATAAATTCGGGTCGATCCGCGGTTCTTAACTCCCCGGAGGCACCAATGAAGCTATTCGCAGCCGCTCTTGCAGTCGCCGCACTCGCTCTTCCGGCAGCAGGCGGAGAGTTCAACACGATCGTCGACATCGGCGCCCCGATGCCCGCGTTCTCCAATCTTCCCTCCACCGATGGCAGCACGCTCTCTTCGAAGGATCTGACCGAAGACGTCGTCATCCTCGTTTTCCTGGCAAACCACTGCCCGTGGGTTCAGGGGATGGACGGCGATCTCGTCCGCTTCGTCGACGAAATGGAGGGGAAGAGCGTGCGGGTCGTCGGCGTCTCGGTGAATCACCGAGAGGACGATCGGTTGCCGGCGATGAAGAAGCACGCGAAGAAGAACGGCTACCAGTTCTCCTACGTGTTCGACGAGAGCCAGAATCTCGGCCGCGCCCTCGGTGCCACGCGCACCCCGGAGTACTTCGTGTTCGACGAGGGCCGGAAGCTCGTCTACATGGGCGCGATCCACAACTCTCCTGCGCGCCGCGGCAATGACGGCGAGATTCATTACACGCGCGGCGAGCCGAGCGAGTTTCACCTTCGCGATGCCGTCCGCCAGGTTCTGGCGGGACAGCCCGTCAGTGTCCCCGAAACGCGCGCCCACGGCTGTTCAGTCGAATACGCGAAGTGAGGTGGGGATGAAAGGCGCACTCCTCACGGGCCTGCTCATCATCGCCGGTCTCGCCAGATGTTCCGGCGAGACCAGTGCGGAACCTCCAGCGGCCCAGGCGAGCCCGGCCCCCGTCTCCGTACCGGGCTATGAGCCCGTTGCCATGACCCGGGACTGGGAGGCCGAGCCGCAGCTGGTGACCGTTACCCACGATCAGTGGCGGCGCGAGCTGGAAGCGATGCATGGACGGGTGGTCGTGGTGGACAACTGGGCGACCTGGTGCAAGCCGTGTATCGAGCGTTTTCCCGCGATGCTCGAGCTCGAGAAGAAGTGGGGCCCCCACGGAGTCATGTTCGTCACGCTCTCGCTCGACGACCGGGACGATCCCGACTCGATCGAACAGGTCCGCGGATTTCTCCTCGAGCAGGATGCGAGGATCCCGAACTACCTGATGGACGAGATCATCCCAGACGCCTTCGACCAGCTCGGGCTGCTGGGAATCCCGGCGGTGTTCATTTACGACGAGAGCGGCACCATGGCTCACCGGTTGACGGGAGACGACCCGAACCGGCAATTCACCGAGGCGGACGTGGATGAGGCGATCCACGCACTCGTCGGGGGCCAGAGCACAACCGAGAGTGCTGAGGTCGGCACGGGTTTCGAAGGGCCTCGTTCCGGCGTTCGCGTGAGCGCAGAAACAAATCGTCGCAGCGCGCTGCGTCCATCCCGTACGAAATGGAGATCAGTCGATGCCGGAGAAACTCGAGTTCCGTGACGGCCTGCGGGGAGATTGGCCGGACCTGATCACGCCGGAGGTGATCGAGGCGCTCGAGGCTCTGGCGCCCCTCAACCGCGAGCGGCGGCGTTTGATGGAAGAGCGGATCGCCCGGCGACAGAGGCGTGCCCGCGGGCGCGAGCGGATCGAGTTTCTCGATCCTGAATCGACCATCGGGGGCACTTCGATTCTCGTGAAGGAAGCGAGGGAAGGAAACTTCGACGGAAGCGAGATTCCGCCGGATCTGCAGCGGCAGTGGATCCAGGGAACCGGCCCGGCTGCCCGGCCGCGCGCATCCACCGAGGAAGGGCTGCGCAATGTTGCGTACGCACTTCTTTCGGGAGCCGACGGCTGGATGTTCGACGGAGAGGACGCCCTCGGCGAGATCGACACGATGTCGCTGGACAACCAGCGGAATCTGAAGCTCGCGATCGCGCGCGATCCGGCATTCATGAAGGTCGCGGAGAAGGTCGCCGGCGAGATGAACGAGTGGGCGCGCGGCTTTTTCGGGCACACGATCATCGATGACTGGCGCACCCAGCTCGAGTTCACCACCAGGATCTTCCGCGCGCGAGGATTTCACCTCGACGATCGCCACGTGAGGGAAGCGGACGGCACCGGGTTCTCGGCGTCAATCGTCGATCTCGTTCTGTACGTGGCCGGCAATCATCAGAAGTTTCGCGAGCAGGGATCGTCGATCGTCCTCTATCTGCCGAAGATCCAGACGGCGGAAGAGGCCGCCCTCTGGAACACCATGCTGCTCACCCTCGAGCAGCACCTTGGGCTCGAGAGCGGATCGATCAAGGTCTACGTGCTCGTCGAGCAGATCGAGGCATCCTTTCAGCTGATGGAGGTCCGGGCCGCGCTCGGCACTCACTTCGTCGGGTTCAACACGGGACGCTGGGACTACATCAACAGCGTCGCCGACGCCATGTGGTGGGACGAGGAGTTCATCAACCCGAATATCGACTCGATCACGATGACGTACGGTTACATGCGGAATTACGAGGACCGTGTGAGGCGGGCCGTCAACACGCCCGATCGCAACGGCCGGTTCGCGCTCTGGCAGGGAGGGATGGAGCCCAACATCCCCGTCGGGTCGAAAGAGGGTGTCGAGGCCGGAATGAAGAAGGCCGTCGGCGGCGGGGAGCGCGAGAAACGGGAAGGGGCCAGCGGAAAGTGGGTCGCTCACTGGAAGATGGTCCACATCGTCCGGCCGGTGTGGGAAGAAGAGGGGGCCGACAATCAGGCGGGACGCCGCTTTCCGCCTCTCACGTACACGGGAGAGGACGCGGCCGGCCTGATGCTGCTCGAGCCCGCCCCGCGCTCGATTCGCGGCGCCCGGGATCTGCTCAGCGTGGCGCTTCAGTACGGAAATGCCTTCCTGCAGGGGTTCCAGGCGGCGGCGCTCAAGCCGGCTGATTTCTTCGGCAACGACGACGTTCTCTATCTCATGGAGGATATGGCGACGGGCGAGATCCGCGTGAGCATCCTCTGGGAGTGGCTGCACAAGAAGGCGCGGCTCACGGCCGACGATCCCGAGACGCGAGTCCACGAGGGGGAGGTGTTCACCCGCGACCTGTTCGAGCGGCTGCTGGAGGAAGAGTTCGCGAAGCTTCTCGCCGCCCGGAACCGCGACGTTCACGATGACTCGAAGGCGACGACGCTTCCGATCGCCCGCGCGATCGTGGAGACCTGCGTAGCCGAATCCCTCAAGATCCCCTGGTATATCGATCTGCTCAATCTCAATCTGAACAACCACGATCTCGACGTCGCGAGGCAGCGGATCCGGCGCTACCTCGAAGCGTTCGAGAAGGATGGACGAAGGATCACTGAGAACCTGGATTTCTGAAGGAACGGGGAAGGAAAGCAGCGGTCGCGCCGCGCGATGCCTCACGCGGCGTTTCCGGTCCCCGGGCCGGCCGAGGTAAGGGAGATGTCTGACGCATGAAACCGATGGAAGACGAAGTCGCGCAAACACGGAAATGGTTCGACAGCCGGCGGTTCGAAGGGATCCGGAGGCTGTACAGCGCGCGCCAGGTGGTCGAGCAGCGCGGGACCATCGCGAACGACTACACGGTGGCGCGTGAAGCGGCGGCGGCGTTCTACGACCGCCTTCGCGAGTTGTTCGCCGAGAGGAAGAGCGTGACGACCTTCGGCCCCTATTCGCCGGGCCAGGCGGTCGCGATGAAGCGCCTGGGCATCGAGGGGATCTACGTCGGCGGTTGGGCGACTTCGGCCAAGGGGTCGACCAGCGAGGATCCCGGCCCCGACCTGGCGAGCTATCCCCTGAGTCAGGTCCCCGACGAGGCCGCGGTCATCGTCCGGGCCCTGCTCACCGCCGATCGGAACCAGCGATTCCTCCGCGCGAAGATGACGCCCGATCAGCTGAAGTCGTCGCCCGAGTACGACTTCCGCCCCTTCATCATCGCCGATGCCGATACGGGGCACGGTGGCGATCCCCACGTTCGGAACCTCGTGCGGCGCTTTGTCGAGGCGGGAGTCTGCGGCTACCACATCGAGGACCAGCGGCCCGGAACGAAGAAATGCGGGCATCAGGGAGGCAAGGTCCTGGTCGCTTCCGACGAGCAGATCAAGAGGCTCAACGCGGCGCGCTTCCAGCTCGACATCATGAACGTCGGCGGGATCATCGTGGCCCGCACCGACGCCGAGGCGGCCACCCTGCTCGACGGAAGCGGCGACGAGCGGGACCATCCCTTCATTCTCGGGGCGACTTCGCTCGATCTTCCCTCCTACAAGCTTGCCTACCTCTCACTCCTCCGGAGCTTTTACGTGGCGGGGGTCGAGGAATTGAACGGCCATCTTCTTTACGCGATCTCGGACGAGGAGTACGGGAGCGCGGACGAATGGCTCGAGAAGGTAGGGGTGACGGCGTCGGTGAAGGAAGGCGTCGCACGGCTCGGAAAGGGAGACGGAAGCGTCGATGAAGTCTTCGGTCGTGCCGAGGCGATCCTGGTCGACGCCTGGGAGACGGCGGCTGGTCTCGAGACGTTCGGCCAGGCGGTCGCGGAGGTCATCGCCTTCGAGTCGAGTGAAGGAGAGGAGCTCGACATGACGGCCGAGGCGTGGCTCGAGTTCGCGAAGAGCGCATCGCTGAGCGCGGCGCGGGACCGGGCGCGCTCGCTCGGAATCAACATCACGTGGGACGCGGACCACGCGCGAACTCCCGAGGGGTATTACCAGATCCGGGGCGGGATCCCCTTCGCGATCGCGAAGTCGCTCGCGGCCGCGCCGTTCGCCGACATTCTCTGGATGGAGACCAAGACCGCCGACCTGGCCGACGCGAAGCAGTTCGCCGATGCGATCCACGCGCAGTTTCCCGAGAAGATGATGGCCTACAACCTCTCGCCCTCGTTCAACTGGGACTCGACCGGCATGAGCGACGACGAGATGCGGCACTTCCCCGAAGAGCTCGGAAGGATGGGATTCGTCTTCAACTTCATCACCTACGGCGGCCATCAGATCGACGGCGTGGCGGCCGAAGAGTTCGCGACGGCTCTCAAGCAGGACGGGATGCTCGCGCTCGCGCGTCTGCAGCGGAAGATCCGGCTCGTGGAGTCGCCCTACAGGACGCCGCAAACGCTCGTCGGCGGTCCGCGTCTGGACTCCGCGTTGCTCGCTTCGTCCGGCCGGACGGCGACGACGAAGGCGATGGGGAAGGGCTCGACCCAGCACCAGCACCTGGTTCAGACGGAGGTTCCGAAGAAGCTGCTCGAGGAGTGGCTGACGATGTGGCGCGAGCATTATCAGATCACGGCGCCGCTCCGCGTGGAGCTGAAGCCGCACCGCGCAGGGTCGGAGCTGCTCGAGCTCCGGCTCGTCGACGGGAAGGGGGAGAACCACGCCAACGTGGTGTTCGCCTCGATCCACGACCGGCGAGGGCGGAGCATTCTGTCGGTGCGCGACCAGAACACGTTCGACGAGGCGCTCAGGAAGAAGCGCCTGATGACGCTGATTCATCTCTGGCTGGTCCACCGGTACAAGGCGGTCTCGGTCCATTACGTCACCCCGACCGACGACAACCAGTACCAGACCGAGAAGATGAAGGCGCACGGGATCTTCAGCGAGGTCAACACCGAAGTGGGGCAGATCATCGTGGCGAACGTGAACGGGCCGCGGATCGCGGAGTTGCTCGAGAGCGATCGCGAAAAGCTGGGACGGTTGATCCGGAAGGAAGGATAGGGGGGAGACGATAGGACGGATAGGCCCCATGGGTCCTATTCAAGGCAGAAGTCAGAAGGCAGAAGGCAGAAGGCAGAAGTCAGAAGGCAGAAGGCAGAAGGCAGAAGGCAGAAGGCAGAAGGCAGAAGGCAGAAGTCAGAAGGCAGAAGTATGAGCAACTGCAACACCCGTGTCGGTCCGCTCTTCCCTTGTTCTTGTCTTTACTTCTGCCTTCTGCCTTCTGCCTTCTGACTTTTCGTCCTATTCGTCCTCCCACCCGTTCCGCCTTACAATGCTCTCCATCCGATCAGAGGGGAGGCTTCGCCCATGTTCAACCTGTCGACGATCCTCGAGAGCACGGCCAAAGAGCGTCCTGGGCACACCGCGATCATCTTCGATCAGGTGCGCCTCACGTACGCGCAGCTCGAGGGGGCGGCCTGCCAGGTCGCGAACGCGCTGACGGCCGCGGGCATCGGCAAGGGAGATCGCGTTGCGATCATGCTCCCGAACACGCCGCACTTCCCGATTGCTTACTACGGGATCCTCAAGGTCGGCGCGATCGTCGTCCCGATCAACGTCCTGTTCAAGGCGGCGGAGCTGAAGTACCACCTCGAGGACAGCGGCGCGCGGCTGCTGATCGCGTTCGAAGCGTTCGCCGAGTCGGCCTTCGCCGGATTCGAAGCGGTCGGAAGTTGCGAGCAGCTCTGGTTCGTCACGGCCGACCCGGCCGCTCCCTCACCGAAGCAGGGGGAGGGAGTATCGACCCTTGCGGCGCACATGAAGGACCAGGCTCCGAAGTTCGACACGGTCTGGATGTCGGAGAGTGACACGGCGGTCATCCTCTACACGAGCGGAACGACCGGGCGTCCGAAGGGGGCGGAGCTGAGTCACTTCAATCTGACGATGAACACGATCGTCTGCCGCGATCTGCTCAGCTACGCCAGCGAGAGCGTTTCGCTCTGCGTGCTTCCCCTGTTCCATTCCTTCGGACAGACCTGCGTGATGAACGCGGCCGTCGTCTCGGGAGCCACCATCTCGCTCATGGCGCGCTTCGAGCCGGAGCGGGTTCTGGAGGTGCTCGCCCGCGACCGGGTCACGAACTTCACGGGCGTCCCGACCATGTACTGGGCGCTGCTCAATGCTGCGAAACCCGAAACGATCGCCTCCGTCGGCGAGAACCTTCGCTTCTGCGCCTCGGGCGGCGCGGCGATGCCCGTCGAGTTGATGAAGAAGTTCGAGGAGGCATTCGGCGTGACGATTCTCGAGGGCTACGGCCTCTCGGAGACTTCGCCCGTGGCGACGTTCAACATTTCGGTCGAGCGGCGCAAGCCGGGCTCGATCGGCCTCCCCATCTGGGGAGTCGACGTGAAGCTCGTCGACGACGAAGGACACCCCGTTCCGCAGGGAGAACGGGGCGAGATCGCCATCCGAGGCCACAACATCATGAAGGGTTACTGGCAGAAGCCGCAGGAGACGAAGGACGCCATGCGGGGCGGATGGTTCCATACGGGCGACATCGGATACATGGACGAGGAGGGGTACACCTACATCGTCGACCGCAAGAAGGACCTCATCCTCCGCGGCGGCTTCAACGTCTACCCGCGCGAGGTCGAGGAGATGCTGATGCAGCATCCGGCGATCTCGCTCTGCGCCGTGGTCGGCGTCGCGGACGAGCGGCTCGGCGAAGAGGTGAAGGCCTACGTGATCCCGAAGGAGGGCGTGACGCTCACGCAGGAGGACCTCATCTCCTGGTGCCGCGAGAACATGGCGGCCACGAAGGTCCCGCGGATCGTCGAGTTCCGGGAGGCTCTTCCGATGACGGCGACCGGGAAGATCCTGAAGCGGGAATTGAGATAGAACGAATAGGACGAATAGGACGGATAGGACGAAGGGGACAAATAGGACCTTACTAGCCCCTGACCGGGTGAGAGTCTGATGGTGCCCCCGCCCGTTCTACCTATTGGTCCTATTCGTCCTATACGTCCTATTCGTCCTATCTGATCAACTTATGATCGTTTCCTTCCAGGGAGAGCGCGGTGCCTTCAGCGAGGCAGCCGCGCGAAAGCTCTTCGGCGATTCGATCGACGTCCTCCCGTGCCGCACGTTCGAGGAGGCGTTCGCCTCGGTCGCCGACGGGCGTGCCGATGCCGGAATCCTCCCGATCGAGAACACGCTCGCCGGGTCCATTCACCGCAACTACGAGCTTCTCGGTGAGGCCGGGCTCGAGATCGCCGGGGAGGTGCGGCTGCGGATCGGGCACAGCCTGATCGCTCGGCCGGGGGCGAAGCTCGAGGAGATCCGGAGGGTCCACTCACACCCTGTGGCGCTTGCGCAGTGCCAGCGCTTTCTCGCCGAGCATCCGGCGATCGAGGCGGTCGCCGAGTACGACACAGCCGGGAGCGTCGGGCTCGTGATGGAACGAGGGAGAAGCGACGAGGCCGCGATCGCCGGGGAGGGAGCCGCCGTCGTGTACGGCGGTGAGATTCTTGCGGGCGGGATCGAGGACCATCACGAGAACTACACGCGATTCCTGGCGCT
>JBHEOL010000270.1:0-7101 GCA_046261635.1 Thermoanaerobaculia bacterium
CAGCCAGAGCCTGCCGGGCTCCCCGGAACGGACACGCCACACCGTCACGACGGCGATTGCGATCCCTGAACCGCCGAGCGTGTAGAGGCCGATGTCGAGACTGAAGAAAAGCGCGGTGGCGCCCAGCACGCCCGTCAGAGCCGCCATCCAGCCGCTTCGTCGCCTCAGCGCCACGACGAGGGTCGCGGCGGCGAGGATCTCCGGAAGGGCTCGTGGATTCTCGATGAACGTGGCATATCCGAGCATGACCACGAGCAGCGCCAGCGGCAACGAGTCGAAAACGACGAGCCCCAGGATCCAGAGCGCGGGAATCGTCGCCGCGGCCAGAAGCGCTGCGCGCACGACAGCGACGTCCGCGCTTCGGCCGAAGATCTCCATCAGCCACGCGTCGAGCAGCCCGTCTTCGAGCATTCCGTGCAGGACGAACACGTCACGGTAAGGGACGTCGCCCCGGAGGTAGTCGGAAGCGGGGCCGAGCGACTCCCCGCGATGAAACAGGTCGACCCACTCCGACAACTGGACCGTCGAGGCCCATCCCCCGATGAGGAGAAGCAGCGGAATCGCGACCCACCCGACGAGAGCTCGAACTCGCCGGCCGTCGGGAAAAGCAGCGTCTCGCCTCAACAGCAGGGACGCGATCAGCGCCGCCGACAGCAGCCAGATCGCGAGCGCCGCGAGCGCGCTTCCGTCGGCGAACAGGGCTGCCAGCGGAAGCGCAAGCAGGGGCGAAGCTCCGACCGTGACGCGGGCGAATGCGATGTCGGCCGAGGAACCTCGAAGCGTCGACGTCAGCCTGGCCAGCAGGATGGCCAGGCCCTCGAACAGACAGAGGAAGAACCCGATGAAGAGAACCTCGAGAAAGAGCGTGCTGATATGCGCGATCCATCGGCCGGTCGCGAGGTAGCGAAAGAGGATCCAGGCTGCCAGTTCCGCCATCAGAAGCGCATGGAACGGGGCCATCCCGGGGCGGAACAGCTCGCGGATCCACCGCCGGCTCCTGATCAGGCGAAGTGCGCCCGGCCCCGCCGCCGGGAGAATCGCGGGAAACAGCACGCTCCAAATCTCCTTCTGGGTTGCGAGGAAAAGGGCGGGCGCGGCGATCCATGGAATCGAGAAGAGGAACGCCGAAAGGAGCCTCTGACCGCCGGGTGGCAGGTCGGACGCGAGACGGTCGTGCCACCACTCGAGCCCTCTTCTCAGTAGCAATGTGAGGATCGGGACGGCGACGAAGAAAAGCGCCGCCATCGCGTACTCGCTCGTCTTGGAGACGGAGTCGATCACGACCCGGCCGATCGCGATCGGGGGCTCGGGATCGAGGCCGCGAAGCGGCTTGCGGAGCGACAGGAAAAGCGAGCAGGAGTAGGCGAAGGAAGCGATCCAGAAAAATCCGCCCTCCAGCCCGCGGCTGAGTGAGCTGTGGTCCGGGCGCGCCCTCATGCCGCGAGTGTAGGGGAGTGAGGGGGGCGGCGCCAGCAGTTCAGTCCCGGCTGAACCGTTCGACGAGCGCATCCTTCAGAGCGTGGATCGTCGCTTCCGGCGCTTCGATCGCAGGCCGCACTCCATGGGATCGGAGCGCTTCGCTCGTCACCGGGCCGATCGAGGCGAGGCGGATGTTCGAGATGACGTTCTTCCTCTCGTCGTCGGTGAGCTGCTCGAAAAAGTTGTCGACCGTCGAGGCGCTCGTGAAGGTGATCGCGTCGATCCGGCCGGAGCCGAGCATCGATCCGAGCTGATCGCGCAAACCCCGGCTCGGCCGCGTCTGATAGGCCACGCCCAGGTCGACCCGCGCTCCCCGGTGACGAAGCTCCATGAGCAGGTCGTCTTTCCCGGACAGTGCGCGGACGATCGCGATCTGCACTCCCGTCAGGTCCTCGGGAAAGTGAGGGATCAGCGCCGCCGCCTGGAACTTCTCCGGAACCAGATCGGGAATGATCCCGCGGTTGTGAAGCGAAGTGGCGGTCGCCTCTCCCACCGCCGCGATCCGGCACGAAGCGAGCACGCGCAGGTCTTTCCCGTGATGGCCGAGACGCTCGAAGAACGCGTCGACTCCGTTGCTCGATGAGAAGACGATCCATTCGTAGGAGGAGACACGGTCGAGGACGGCGTCCAGCGACGCCCACTCCTCCGGAGGCCGGATCTCGATCATCGGAAACTGAACCACCGAGGCCCCTTCGTTCTCGAGCAACTTCACCAGCCCGGACGATTGCGCGCGTGCCCGAGTGACCACGATCGTCCGCCCGAAAAGCGGCTTCGATTCGAACCATCCGATCGACTCCTGAAGCCGCACGACCTCTCCCACCACCAGCAGCGACTGCGCCGCCGGGTCGATCTCGAGGCTCCTCTCGGCGATCGTTCCGATGGTTCCGCTCACCGTCCTCTGCCGCCGTGTCGTTCCGTGCGACACCACTGCCGCCGGTGTCGAGGCATCCATCCCTCCGGCTTCCTGCAGGCGGCTCGCGATCGTGGTGACCGCCGCGGTTCCGCCGAGAAAAATCAGGGTTCCCCCAAGCGAGCCGAGAGCGGACCAGGAGATCGAGTCGAAGCCCGGGTCCTTGCTGTTGACGAGCACGACCGTCGATCCGCCGAGACTGTGCGTCACCGGGATCCCCGCATACGCAGGCGCGGCGATTGCGGTCGTCACGCCGGGGACGATCTCGAACGGCACTCCTGCTTTCCGGAGCGTTTCGGCTTCCTCTCCCCCTCCGCTGAACACGAACGGATCGCCGCACTTGAGCCGCACGACGATCTTTCCCTTCCGCCCCTCATCGACGATGAGCTGCTCGATGTCCTCGGGAGTCAGCTCCCTTTTTTTTCCGCTCTTCTTCTTCGCCGGGTCGAGGATCCGGGCGTGCGAGCCGATCCGGGCGATGACCTCCGCGGAGACCTGCGAGTCGAGGATGACGACGTCGGCGGCGCGGAGCAGCTCGGCGGCGCGGAGCGTCAGCAGGCCGGGGTCGCCCGGGCCGGAGCCGACGAAATAAACCTTGCCCGCGATGAGAGAGAGCTCATCGGCGCGGCGCGGGGGGGTCGGTCGGTTCTCGGTTTCCATAGTTCGCGCTTCTCGGCGGAAGCCGAGGGCCCCCATTCTCTACGAACTGGAGCGGGATGCAAATCGGACTCAGCCGGCCGCGCGGGCGAGGATGTCGAGGGCGCCGGCGCTCCGCAGCGCGGTGGCGACCTCCGGAATCAGCTCCGCTGGGCTCGACCCGGTGCGCTCGATCCGGATGGCGTTGTGACCGTCGAGCTCACCGACGAAGGTCCGGACCATGATCTCCCCGTCGGAAACCGCCGCGTGAACCGCGATCGGGGAGTAGCAGTCGAGCCGGGTCTCGAACTCCTGGAGGATGCCGCGCTCGATCAGAGCGGCGGTCTCGCTCGGGAGGTGATTGATCTGCCGGGCGATGTCGATGACGTCGTCGCGCCCTTTGACGGTCTCGAGCCCGATGATTCCCTGGCCGGCTGCGGGAACGAGCTCGTGGACGGCGAAAAAACCGGCGGCCTGCTCGAGCCACCCAAGGCGCGTGAGGCCGGCGCTGGCGAGAACCACGGCATCGAAGGATCCTTCGCGCTGGCGGGAAATCCGGGTCTCGACGTTCCCTCGGATTCCCTCGACGCGGAGGTGGGGCCAGCGCGCGAGGATCTGGGCCTGCCTGCGGGGAGAGCTGGTCCCGACGAGAGCTCCCTCGGGGAGTGCGTCGAGCGAGGCTCCGTCGTGGCGGATCCAGACGTCACGCGGATCCGCGCGCTCGAGGAAGCCTGCGAGGACGAATTCCTCGGGGATGATCGAGGGGACGTCCTTGAGGCTGTGGACCGCCAGGTCGACGTGGCGGGAGAGGAGCGCCTCTTCCAACTCCTTGATGAACAGCCCCTTGCCCCCGATGGATGCGAGGGGGACGTCCTGGCGCCGGTCGCCTGTGGTCTTGATGATCACGATCTCGGGGTGGGCGCCGGCCTCACGAAGAAGCCGCGAGAGCTCGTTGGCCTGCCAGAGGGCGAGTTGACTGCCGCGTGTGCCGATGCGAATCGATTTCATCGAAGGCCGAAGATCTTTCGAATGGTCTCGCGAATGACTTCTCCGCTCTCGGGGCGATCTTCCGCGGCGGATTCCTTCAGGCGGAGGATCGGGTAATGAAGGACTTTGTTGATGATGCCGTTGGAGAGGGCCTCGACGGCGGCGCGCTGTTCGGGCGAGAGCGGCCCCATTTTCCGGAGGCATTTCTCGAGCTCGGCCGCGCGCATCTCTTGGAGCCTCTCGCGAAGCTCGAGGATCGTCGGAATCGCTTCCTGCGCAGCCAGGCGGCCGAGGAAGGTCTCGACCTCACGGTCGATGATGGTCCCGGCGGAAGCGGCCTTGTTGAGGCGGATCTCGCGATTCGAGTCGGCGATCTCCTTCAGGTCGTCGATGTTGTAGAGGTAGGCGCCGGCGACCTGGGCGACGTCAGGGTCGATGTTTCTCGGCACCGAAAGGTCGACCAGGAAAAGGTCGCGGTGGCGCCTGTCTTCCATCGAGTCCTCGACCGCGTCGCGGCCGATGACGAAATCGGGAGAGGCCGTCGAAGCCACGACGATGTCGCAACGGGAAAGCTCGGCTGCGAGGTTGTCGAAAGGAACGACCGTTCCGCAGAAGCGGTCGGCCAGCTCGTTCGCCCTCTCCGGGGAGCGGTTCGCGACGAGAATCTCCTTCAGGCCGTTCCCCTGCAGATGCCGGGCGGTCAGCTCACCGATCTTTCCGGCGCCGACGAGAAGCACGCGCAGACCCGAGAGCTCTCCGAAGATCTTCCTGGCCAGTTCGACCGCCGCATACGGGATCGATACGGCGTGTTCGCCGATTCCCGTCTCGGTCCGGACCTTCTTCGCAACCCGAAGCGTGTGCTCGAACAGCTTGTGGAGGACCGGATCGAGGCTCTTCTTCGCCGTCGCGGCGTGGTAGCCCTGGCGGACCTGGCCCGCGATCTGCGGCTCCCCGACGATCATCGAATCCAGACTCGAGGCGACGCGGAACAGGTGCCTGACCACATCCCCTTCGCGGAGGATGTAGAGGTGCCGTTCGAGCTCGGTCCGCTCCATGTGAGCGCGCTCGGCCTGCCTGGCTACGATCACTCCTGCCGCCTCGTCCCCCTGGATCGAGCAGACGATCTCGACGCGGTTGCACGTGGAGATCAGAACCACGCCCTCGACGCCCGGGAGGCCGCGCAGCAGGGCCAGCTCGTCGTCGAGTGCGTCTTCCTGCACACTCATCCGCTCCCGGACTTCGACCGGTGCGGTTTTGTGGTTCAGTCCGATGAGTACCAGCATCCCGCTACTCCGCCTCGAGCCCGAGACCACGCTTTCGGGGTCTCTCACGCATGCTGAATTCCCAGGATCGACACCACGATCGAGGCGAACGCCACCGCGGCGATGATCAGGTTCTTGCGCGTCCGGTAATTGCCGGAGAGATGGGATTGCAGCAATGCGGCAAACATCAGCCATGCGACGAACGCTCCGATTTCCTTCGCTCCGGGGCGAAGAGTCGATTCCGGAGCCATATAGGACCAGATGAATCCGGTGAGGATGCCGACCGTGTAGATCGAGAAGCCAATGGCGAGCGCGCGGTAGCTGATCTGATCGCACGCCCGAAGGCTGGGAAGCCAGGCGGAGAGAGCGCTCTGCCGCTTCTCGCGAACGGCCTTTTCCTGAATCAGGTAGAGAATCGTGAAGCCGCCCGCAATGAGCAGGGCAGCGACACCGACGTTGGTCAGCAGCAGATGGCCGATGAACACGCGCGAACGCAGCGCGGGCTCGAGCGGCTGGATCGATTCCCCGATCACGGCCGAGAGACTCAGCAGCAGCAGCACGAGCGGATAGATGAAGAACGTCGCTCCCTCGATCCGGTAGCGGAAATGGAGGAAGAGCTTGATGACGAGAATCGTCCAGGCGATGAAGCTGGCGGCTTCGGGGAGGTTGGTGATCGGGGCGTGGCCGGTCCGCACGCAGATCGAACCGATCCAGATCGTATGGGTCAGAAGGCCCACGGCCATCAGGCCGAGGGCGGGTTTGTGCAGCCGCGGGGAACGGCGAACCACGGCGAACAGGGCCGAGGCGCTTCCCAGGGCGTAGAGAACGATTGTGGCGTAGAGAAACCAGTCGGGCGACATCAGGTGCCTTTCGCGGATCGCCTGCCCTCCGTGCGCGGACGGCGGCGTGGCTGGACAGGATCATCGCAGATCCCCGGAGAGTGGACGTGGCAGCGAGTCACATGAACTTGTGACGTGTGTCTCATTTCATGGCCGGAACCGCTCATTCTCTCGGGGGGTCAGCTTCCCGCCGACCCGGCATCCAGAACCCTCGTTTCGGCCCGGTACGGCTCGTACGGCCCGAGCATTTCACGCGGGATCCAGGCGGTGAGGGCGACGCGGTCCCCGAGCTCGATCCGCTCATGCACGATTCCGATTTCGTGGAGCCTGGCTGCCAGCCGCCCCTCGGACTGCGGGAGCTCGAGATGCACGATCTCCCCCGCCTCCAGCTCGATCCTCCGGATCCGCTCCAGCAGGTTTCCAACCCCCTGCCCCGTCAGCGCCGACACGGTCACGGCGTCCCTCCCCGTTCGCTCGAGGAAGCTCGGCTGGGGAACGGCGTCGACCTTGTTGTAGACCTCGAGGATGTTCTCCTCGCTGACGCCGAGGTCCTTCAGGATTCCGCGTCCCACGTCCCGCTGCTCCTCGACGTGGGTGTGCGCCAGGTTGATCACGTGGAGGACCAGATCGGCCTCCGCGGCCTCGCCCATCGTCGAGCGGAATGAGGCGACGAGATGGTGGGGGAGTTTTCGGATGAACCCGACCGTGTCGATGAACACGGTCTCGCGGGGCATGGGAGCGAGGCTCTTCTGGAGCTTCGCGTCGAGGGTGGCGAACAGCTGGTCCCAGGCGAACGCATCCCCGGTGGTGAGGCGGTTGAACAGGGTCGATTTGCCGGCATTCGTGTAGCCGACGAGTGCCACGGTAAAGGCGAGCTCGCGTCCCCTTCGCTGGGTTTCGCGCGTTCTCTCGATTTTCGTCAGATCCTCGCCGAGCCGGCGGATGCGCTCCCTCACGATGCGGCGGTCGAGCTCGAGCTGAGTCTCAC
>JBHEOL010000282.1:0-3917 GCA_046261635.1 Thermoanaerobaculia bacterium
TTTTCTTTCTTCCGTCACTCCACGCACAGGCTCCCGACCCGATCGCGACCTTCTCAATCCTCGGGTATGACCCGGCTACCGGCGAAGTCGGCGGTGCCGTGCAGTCCCGCGTCTTTTCGGTCGGCAACGGTGTGCTGTGGGCCGAGGCGGGCGTCGGCATCGTCGCGACCCAGGCCGTGGTCGATGTCAGCTATGGGCCCCGCGGAATCGAGCTGCTCGAGGCCGGCCTCTCACCGAAGGCCGCCGTCGAGGCGCTCTGGGCGAGCGATCCCGATCCCCGGCCGAAGGACTGGACCCGCCAGGGGCGTCAGCTCGCCATCATGGACGACGAAGGAAACTACTTCGCCTTCACCGGCCCGAAAGCCTCGGATTGGGCGGGCAACCGCAGCGGAACGTTCTGCACGGCTCAGGGAAACATCCTCGCGGGCGAAGCCGTCGTCGTGAAAATGGTCGAAGCGTTCGAGAAGACCGAGGGGCATCTGTCCCATCGGCTGATGGCCGCGCTCGACGCCGGCCAGCAGGCGGGCGGCGACAAACGCGGGATGCAGTCGGCCGCCATGCTGATCGTGAAGGAAGGCGGCGGCGTCTGGCTCAACCACGACGTGGTGCTCCGCCTCCAGGTCGACGACCACGAAAAGCCCCTCGAAGAGCTCCGCCGCCTCGTGGACATCGCCGCGAAACAGCGCGAGATGGTCGCAAAATGGAGGGCGGAGAGGAAGTAGAAGAAAAGGCAGAAGGCAGAAGAAAAGTCAGAAGGCAGAAGGCAGAAGGCAGAAGTAAAGACAAAGTCAAAAGCGAAGCCGGATGTGTCCTTCTGGGTGGCGGGCGGTGTGTCTCTCCGGGTGGCGGGCGGTTGCCGTTGCCTTGACTTCTGCCTTCTGCCTTCTGCCTTCTGCCTTGTACTTACTTCTGCCTTCTGCCTTGTACTTACTTCTGCCTTCTGCTTCTGCCTTCTGTTCTCGCCGTCACCGCCCGCCCGGCTCCTCCCCTGCTAGACTTCCCGCGCCATGCAGATCCCGCCCGAGCTCAACACCAGTCAACGCATCCTGATGGGGCCCGGTCCCAGCAACGTTCACCCGCGGGTGCTCCGCGCGATGGCGCAACCGCTGGTCGGGCACCTCGACCCGGAGTTCGTCACGATCATGGACGAGGTCCGCGCGATGCTCCGCGCGATCATGCGCACGAGCAACGAGATGACGTTCGCGATCTCCGCCCCCGGCAGCGCGGGGATGGAGGCTGCCCTCGTCAACCTCCTGGAGCCGGGAGACGAGGCGCTCATCTGCGTCCACGGCGTGTTCGGTGGCCGGATGGCCGACATCGCCGAACGGTGCGACGCGCGCGTGACCCGCATCGATGCCGAGTGGGGCCGCCCGATCGATCCGGATGACGTGAAGAAGGCTCTTTCGTCCCTCAGACCGAAGGTCGTCGCGATCGTGCACGCCGAAACATCGACAGGCGTCCGCCAGCCGCTCGAGCAGATCAGCCGCCTCGTTCGCGAAGCGGGCGCGCTCTTCGTCGTCGACGCCGTCACATCCCTTGGAGGGATCGACGTCCGCACCGACGACTGGGGGATCGATGTCCTCTACAGCGGAACGCAGAAGTGCCTCAGCGCTCCGCCCGGGCTCTCCCCCATCACCTTCAGCGAGCGCGCGCTCGACGCCGTCGCGAAGAGAAAGACGAAGGTGCGGAGCTGGTTTCTCGACGTCACTCTTCTTCGCAATTACTGGAGCGGCGGCCAGCGCGCCTACCACCACACCGCGCCCGTGAGCATGGCGTTCGCTCTCCGCGAGGCGCTGCGGATCGTTCTCGAAGAAGGGCTCGAGGCGCGCTTCGAGCGGCACCGTCGAAATCATGAAATCCTGCGCGACAGCCTCGCCGGGCTCGGCTTCACGTTCCTCGTCGACCCGGAGTTCCGCCTTCCCGAGCTCAACGCCGTCCTCGTCCCGGCCGGCATCGACGAAGCCTCCGTCCGACGGCGGCTGCTCGACGAGTTCGACATCGAGATCGGCGGCGGTCTCGGTCCGCTCGCCGGAAAGATCTGGCGCATCGGCCTGATGGGCGAGAGCTCCTCACCGAACAACATCAACGCGCTCGTTGGAGCACTACGGACCATCCTGGCGTAGCCGTCATCCTGAGTGGCGGAGGATCCTCTCCTCCGCAGCACGAGCCAGGAGGCTGAGGAAAAGATCCTCAGCCACGAGGTGTCACGTATGGCGCACCATCTCGAATTGCGGCAGCGTTCTCGTCGCGCCGAGGGCCATCAGAAATGCGCTCGTCACGGCATCGGAGTTCAGGAAACGCTCTCGATCGAGCGAAATCGGCACGGCGTAGTCGGCGAACGCCTCGTTGAAAGTCGCGATGACGGTTTCCAGCGGGAGCGTGTCGAGCGTCACGATCTTCATGGTGACAGGATAACTTTCCCGCACTCCTTCCGTTGATAGACTGTGGACTCGAACCGAGTCCGCGACCCCGCAATCCCGCAACCCGCAGGAGGATTCATGAGATTGATCCGCATTCTGACGGCCATCGCCGTCTTTCTTCCGATGTTCGCATCGACAGCGATTGCGCAGATCGACGCGCGCATGCTCCGCAACCCGGCCGTCTCCGAGACCCGGATCGCATTCGTTTACGGCGGCGATATATGGATCGTGCCGAAGGAGGGAGGCGTGGCCATGCGCCTGAGCTCTCCCGAGGGTGAAGAGAGCATGCCGCGCTTCTCCCCGGACGGCCGATGGCTGGCGTTCAGTGGCAACTACCACGGCAACACCGACGTTTACGTGATCCCGGTGACCGGGGGTCTTCCGGAGAGGCTCACCCACCATCCGATGGAAGACCGAGTCCTCGGGTGGTACCCCGACGGAAGCGCGATCCTGATGGCCTCCCCGAGGCACAGCGGGCGTCAACGATTCAATCAGCTCTACCGGCTCGCCCGGACCGGCGGGATGCCCGAGGCGATTCCGCTCGAGTACGGCGAATTTGCATCGCTCTCCCCCGACGGGAAGCAGCTCGCATTCACGATCAAATCGCGCGCCTTCCGCACATGGAAACGCTATCGCGGCGGGATGGCCGCCGATCTTTCGATCTACGACTTCGCCTCGGGTGAAGTGAGAACGATCGCTTCCGATGCCGCCAACGACGAAATGCCGATGTGGCACGCGCGGAAGATCTACTTCCTGTCGGACCGCGGTCCGGAGCGCCGCTTCAACATCTGGTCCTACGACCTCGACTCCTCGGCGCTCAAGCAGCTGACCAACTTCGTCGAGGCCGACGTACGCTTCCCCTCGATCGGCCCGTCGGACATCGTGTTCGCAGCAGCCGGCGACCTTCACCTCATGGATCTCGCGACCGAGAGAGTCCGGCCGGTCGAGGTCCGCGTGGTCACCGATCGCGCGACCCTGCAGCCGACCGTGCGGAAGGTGGGCGATCTGGTCCGCTCGGCGTCGATCTCTCCATCCGGCAGAAGGGTGGCGGTCGAGGCTCGCGGAGAGGTCTTCACACTTCCCGCCGAGCACGGCCCGATTCTCAACCTGACCGGAACCTCCGGCTTCGCCGAGCGGCACCCCGTCTGGTCGCCTGACGGAAAGTGGATGGCGTACTTCACCGACCGGTCCGGAGAATACGAGCTGGCGGTCCGCCCGGCCGAGGAGGCTGGCGAGGAGAAGATCCTCACGTCGATGGGTCCGGGCTTCCGTTACGCCCCAGTCTGGTCGCCCGACAGCTCGAAGCTCGCATTCATCGATCAGACGCAGACGCTCCACGTGTTCGACCGGACGGCAAATCGGCTTTCGAAGGTCGAGCAGCAGAAATGGCAGAACCATGGCGGCCTGCAGCAGTTCGACGTCGCCTGGTCGCCCGACGGCCGCTGGCTTGCGTTCCCCCGCGATCAGGAGCGGCTGACCACCGCGATCGCGCTCTAC
>JBHEOL010000298.1:0-4502 GCA_046261635.1 Thermoanaerobaculia bacterium
TGCGTTTATCTGAGCTGATGGAAAAGCGGAAAAGGCCACCCTCCCAACCACCGCCTTTACCGCTTTCCCACAGCTCCCGCTACCGCCGAACTGGAAAGGATCATCCCGGACACAAGTGGAAAGGAACATCCCGAACGTTCAAGGCAACCGCAACGGCGTGACTCTGAAGGACACTTCTGACTTCGTTCTAGACCGGGGACCTCACCACGACGGGAGGACGAATCCTCCACACAGGATGAGTTCGCTTTTGCTCTTACTTCTGCCTTCTGCCTTCTGACTTCTGCCTTGCCTCAATCTCCCCCCTGCGGAATCGCGTTCGGAGCGAATCGGTTAACTGACAACTACCCTGCGATTTACGGTTTCCGATCCGCCAGCCGCTTGCGGCCAGGGACGCTTGTTGGCGTATCCTGACGGACCCCGGTCGAGGAATTTGGATTCCGGGGAGGGAGTTTCCGGGCAATTCGGATGACCCCTGATCGCTGCCCCGGTGGGCGGCGGAAGCGGTCCAGAAGCACGACAGGAGTTCAAGGTTGGCCAAACATCTCGTCATCGTCGAGTCGCCTGCCAAGGCAAAAACGATCAACAAGTTCATCGGCAGCGACTACACCGTGAAGGCGTCGGTGGGTCACATCCGCGACCTGCCGAAGAGCGAACTGGGAGTCGACGAGGAAACCTTCGAGCCGAAGTACCAGGTCCTCGAGGGGAAGGAAAAGGTCGTCGCCGAGCTGAAGGCCGCCGCGAAGAAAGCGGACATGATCTTCATCGCATCGGACCCTGACCGCGAGGGAGAGGCGATCGGGTGGCACGTCATCTCGCTCCTCGGCAAGGACGCCGACAAAGTCAAGCGGATCCTGTTTCACGAGATCACGAAAACCGCGGTGCGCCGCGCAATGGAGCAGCCGATCGAGATCGACATGGACAAGGTGAACGCCCAGCAGGCGCGCCGTGTCCTCGACCGCCTGGTCGGCTACAAGCTCTCTCCCCTGCTGTGGGACAAGGTCCGCCGCGGTCTCTCCGCCGGCCGCGTCCAGTCGGTCGCCCTCAAGATGATCGTCGATCGCGAGGAGGAGATCGGCACCTTCGTTCCGGTCGAGTACTGGACGCTCGCCGCGAAGCTCGAAGGAAAGAACCCTCCCCCGTTCGTCGCCAAGCTGACGAAGGTCGGCGGAAAGAAAGCCGAAGTTCCGAACGAAGAGGAAGCGCGGCGGCTCGAAAAGATTCTCAAAGAGGGCGACTACGCCGTCGAGAAGATCGCGCGGAAGGAGCGGAAGCAAAACGCTCCCGCGCCGTTCATCACTTCGAAGCTCCAGCAGGAGGCCTACCGCCGCTTCCGCTATCCGGTCCGCCGCACGATGCAGATCGCCCAGGCCCTCTACGAAGGGAAGGACATCGGCGACCAGGGGCAGATCGGTCTGATCACCTACATGCGTACCGATTCGACGCGGGTTTCCGATGACGCGATCGCCGAGGTGCGGGAGTACATCGGTGGAAAGTACGGGGAGGAGATTCTTCCCGAGAAGCCGAACACCTACAAGACGAAGAAGGGGGCGCAGGAGGGCCACGAGGCCATCCGCCCGACCTCGGTCAGCCTCGATCCCGAGGCCGTCCGCCCCTTCCTCACGAAGGACGAGCACAACCTCTACAAGATGATCTTCGAGCGCTTCGTCGGCTCGCAGATGAAGCCCGCCCTGTTCGACGTCACCGATGTCGACATTCAGAACGGCCCGGTGACCCTCCGCGTCTCCGGCGAAGTCCTGAAGTTCCCCGGCTTCCTCGCGGTGTTCAAGGACATCGACGAGCCGGAGGAGAACGAAGCGGAAGGGAAGCTCCTCCCGCCACTCGAGGAGGGGGAGAAGCTCAGGCTTCTCGATCTCGACACGAAGCAGAACTTCACCCAGCCTCCCCCGCGCTACACGGAAGCGACGCTCGTGAAGGCGCTCGAGGAAAATGGCATCGGCCGGCCTTCGACCTACGGGTCGATTCTCCAGACGATCCAGACCCGCGACTACACCTACAAGGATGAAGACAAGAGATTCCGGCCGACTCAGCTCGGCTCCGTCGTCACCCGCCTTCTCCGCGAATCCTTCGCCGACATCATCGACGAGAAGTACACGGCGAAGATGGAAGAGGAGCTCGACGACATCGAGGAGGGGCGCCTCGACTGGAAGAAGTCGATCGCCGCGTTCGCCGTGAAGTTCAACAAGGACCTCGCCACCGCGAAGAAGGACATGGAAGAGGTCAAGGGGAAGGGGATCGAGACCGAGGAGAAGTGCGAGACCTGCGGCTCGCCCATGGTCATCAAGTTCGGCCGCTTCGGCGAGTTCATGGCCTGCTCGAACTACCCCGAGTGCAAGACGACCAAAGAGATCCCCCAGGCCGGGAACGAGACCGAGGAGCAGATCATCTGTGACAAGTGCCAGAAGCCGATGGCGCTCAAGCGCTCGCGGTTCGGCCAGTTCTGGGCATGCACCGGCTATCCCGAGTGCAAGAACACCAAGGATCCGCGCCTGTTGAAGGCGAACATCCCGACCGAGCCGCAGCCGCCGTGTGAGAAGTGCGGCAAGGAGATGGTGCTCAAGGGCGGCCGCTACGGCCCGTTCTACTCCTGCTCGGGGTATCCCGACTGCTCCAACATCCGGAAGATCGCCAAGAGCGGCAAGGTCGCGACGCCGGCCGAGCCGACCGGGGTGACGTGCCCCGATTGCGGGGAAGGCGAGCTCGTCCAGCGCTTCTCGCGGCGCGGTGCGTTCTACTCCTGCAACCGTTACCCGAAGTGCAAATTCGCCGTCTCGCACCGTCCGATCAACAAGCCGTGCCCGGAATGCGGCGGGAAGATCCTGGTCGAGAAGGAGAGCAAGCGCGAGGGGCGTCTCGAGGCCTGCCCGAACAAGGAGTGCAGCTACAAGGCGCCCTTCACCGAGGACGATACGGGCGCCGCGAAGGCCTGATCGACGTGGCAGAGGATCTTTTCCTCTGCCTCGCGCCCCGTCAGCAGAGATCGTCCACTTCGAGCAGCTCTCTCTTCGAAGCGCTACATCCTGCCCGCGGAGGATAGGATCCTCCGCCACATTCTTTCCAACGTAACAGCGCGATGATGGATCCGGGCTTATGCTGAGCCCCTATATCCGCCAGGCGACCGAGCTCGCGGCCTCCCGCCACTGACTCCTCGGCGCCCTCACAAGGTCGCGAGGAAATCGCTCACCGGTTTCGAAATGAGGTCGAAGTCGATGAGGAAGGCGTCGTGTCCCGCCGGCGTCGCGATCTCGAGGTACGTCGAGTCGATCTTCCGTTCGATCATCGCCGCCTGCACGCGCGCGACTTCCGGCGGCGGAAAGAGCCAGTCGGTGTCGAACGAGATGAGCAGTGCCTTTCCACGGAACGAGGCGAACGCCTCCGAAAGCGATCCGAACTGCTCGTCCAGATCCATCTCGTCCATGGCGGCCTGCACGCGAATGTAGGAGTTGGCGTCGTACTGCCGGGCGAACTTCGCCCCCTGGTACTCGAAGTAGGAATCGATCTCGAACTGCCGCGTGCCGTGCCGCCGGCGGCGGCCGAACTTCCGCTCGAGCGCCGCGTTCGACAGGTACGTCATGTGCCCCACCATCCGCGCGACCTGCAGCCCGCGAAGAGGATCGCGGTTGTCGTAGTAGTCGCCGCCGTGGAAGGAGTGATCCGCCTCGATGATCTTGCGGCCGATGATGTGCCAGGCGATTCCCTGCACGGGCACCGCGGCCGAGGCGGCCATCGAGATGATCGACCGAACGCGCTCGGGGTGGCGCGCCGCCCACATGAGCACCTGCATTCCCCCGAGCGATCCGCCCGCGACGGCGTGAAGCGTCTCGATCCCCAGATGGTCGAGGACCATCCGCTGCGACTCCACGGCATCCTCGATCGTCGGCCACGGATAGCGCGAGCCCCACTGCCTCCCGGTCGCCGGATCGATCGTGCAGGGGGAAGTCGTCCCATAGCACGACCCCGGCAGGTTCACGCAGACCACGAAGAAATCGTCGAGATCGAACGCCTTGCCGAACCCGATCATCCCGTCCCACCACCCCGGCTTCTCGTCGGCGTCGGAGTAGACCCCCGCGGCGTGCGCATTCGCCGACAGCGCGTGGCAGACCAGGATCGCATTCGAGCGGTCGGCATTCAGCGTCCCGAACGTCTCATAGCAGATCTCGAACGGCGCCACGGTCTGCCCGTGCTGGAACCGGAATCCCTCCTCGAGGATGAGCTCCTTCGGCGCCTCGCTGATGAACGTATCGCCGATCCGGTCGTAGGGGGACATGAGGGGGGAGGATAGCAAGGGAAAGGCAGAAGGCAGAAGTCAGAAGGCAGAAGGAAAGGCAAAAGCGGAGGCGGCCGCGGGCGGGACAACGCCATCTCGACGCCGCCACCTCCTCAACGATGAACCACATCGCCTCGTCGGCGGCGGCGCCGATCTGACGTCGTCCCGCCCGCAACGCGGCCCCTCTGGTTTCTTTCACAGCCTCTGAGGGAGCGCC
>JBHEOL010000365.1:0-6063 GCA_046261635.1 Thermoanaerobaculia bacterium
GTATCCTCGTTCGGGTAGGGCCGGCTTCCGAAGTAGTAGCGCGAGGCGCGATGGGACTGGAACTGCGGCGTGGTCATCAGGGAAGGGTCGGCCTGCGCGACGTAGACATCGAGCGTGTGGCGCCGCAGCGGCGGCTGCGTCTCTCCGTACTCGATGATGAAGTTGCGAAAGACCTCTTGCGACTTCCCTTGTGCCAGGTGACCCATCGGCTGCCGGAGCTCGGTGTACTGTCCGGTGTGCTTATCGCCGTCGAGGATCGGGTCATAGATTCCCCTCGTGTGGTCTTCGGTCTGGTCGTACCAGGCCAGGGTCAGCTTCCCGTGCGCGAAGTTGATGGTCGGCATGAACTGGTGCCCGAGGCCCTCGTTGGCGACGAACACGGGCTGCGACCACGTCGCGCCATCCGTCGAGGTGATCAGGGCGATGCGCCCGCGCCACTCCGCATTCCGCTCCGACCAGACAATGTGGATTTTCCCGTCGCCGTCGACGGCCATCGAAGGAAACATCGTGGTGCGGAACGCCAGCTCGTGCGTCCCCTGCTCGAATGGTGTGATCTCCCGGATCAGTTGCGCTTGCGAGAATGTCTTGCCGAAGTCGGTTGACTTGGCGAACAGCAGCGCGTCCGTCTCGCCCTTGTCGTTGCGGATCCGCCGCCAGACGACATAGACGTTGCCATTGCGAGGATCGATGGCGATCGATGCTCCCTGACTGATGGCGTGCGTTTCGCTCAGGTAGATCGGTTTCTGCCACGTCGCGCCGCAATCGGTGCTCCGCGTGGCCATCAATCTGCTTCGAATGTTCTCGTCCCCGCCGACCAGGACCGTCCAGGCGGCGTACACGTTACCGCCGTCGATGGTCTGTCCGTCCACCGTGCACGGCGCCGCGCCCGCGCGCGGGATGTCGACCGCCAGCCAAGGCTTGTCGTTGAACTGTCCCGAGGTGCCCTTCTGGATGATCTTCGTGTCGACGTAGCGGATCGAGTGCGCCTCTTCGGTGACGAGGTGACTCGACTCCTTGTCGTTATGGTCGAGATAGCGCGCCACGAAAAATGCGCCGAGGGGATTCTCGTCGCGCGACAGCGTGATCCCGGCGAGGTAGAAGAGGCCGTTCGCGCCGGCGCGCATGACGGGATCGGCTCCGGCCGGATATCCCTTCAGCGGCGACACCATCCCCGCCTGCGACGTATCCTGCGGATAGCCGGGCAGGAGCGTGCTCGTCCAGGTGTTCCCGCCGTCGTACGAACGGAAGATGCCCAGCCAGGCGTCGCCGATGACTTTGATGTTCTCCAGCCCGGGGATGTCGACGGTGCGATAGTCGTTCGCGCCGGCCAGGAGATGGAGCGGGTTCCGCGTCGAGACTGCGATCGATGGCTCGTTCTGGCGCTGCAGAAAGGGATCGCCGCCGGGCCACTCCGTCCCAGCCACCATGTTGACGTTTCGATCGGGAAGGGTTGTCGGCAGGGCGATCGGTGCCAGAGCCGATCCTGAAAGGGCCAAAAGCAACGCTACAGCAGACCGGATCCGCATGGGTTCCTCCGTCTGTTGCGCCCTGCACGCGCTCTCCCCTCCCGACGAGCGCAAACGTTTACGTTTTCGGTGAGGCGCTGATCATACCCCTGCAGTGCCGGCAGCGCTGCAGCCATTTTCGGAATCCGCGCCGGGACGCGGAGGGTCAACGCGGAGAAACGCGGAGGGTCAGGTCTTTCTATTTTCCAAGTTATTCAGCACCGCGCCAAGCTCAAATAACTTAGAAAAAGGAAAGACCCCAGTCGCCGTAGCGGGGAAAAAAAGCCCGCCGGCGCGAACGCCGGCGGGCAGATTTTCGTCTCCCGAGCCGATGCTCAGAAGTTCAGGCGAGCTCCCACGAAGAAACGCCGCGGGGAGACCCACTGGAACGGGTCGCCGAAGGCATTTCCGCCGGCGCCCGCGACCAGGTCCTGCTCGCGGATGACGGCCTGATCGTCGAGCACGTTGAAGACGTCGACGAACATCTCGAGCTCGAACCGGTTGAGAGGCAGGCTGTACTCGCCCCGCAGGTCGAGAGTTCCGTAGCTGGGGTTCTCGAGCTCACCCACGGTATTCGGGGCGATCCAGCGTTGGGTGATTCCGGCGAACTCGAACTCCTGTCCGGCCGGAACGCGGATGGGAAGATTGCGGCGTGATGCAAAGAAGGTCCGGCTCGCGGCCGTACCGGAGTTCCACGCGTAGACAGCTCCGAGCTCGACTCTCTCGAAAAGGCGCATCGAGCCGGCGACCTTGAGGATGTGCTCGATGGAGCCGGGCTGGCGGGCGAACTGGTTCGGCGCCCTCGGGTCGAGAAAGAGGACGTCGCCCTGGAAGTCGGCGTTGGAATCCGAGTTCGAGTTGCCCTCGAAGTTCGACCATGTGTAGGAGGCGAGGGCCTGCCAGTCGTTGCTGAAGCGCTTCCGGAAGATCAGATCGACACCCTCCCAGTCGCGCTTGCCGCCCGCCAGTGTGGCGATGACGAAGTTCGAGCCGGGGTTCTGGGTGTATCCGAAGTAGTCGAGTCCGAGCCAGAGCGAGTCGGCGTGGTCGACGGGACCGGGATAGCTGGTCACTCCGTCCACACTGAGTGCATAGAGTTCGAGGTCGTAATCCTCGAGGATGTCGCGGGTGCGACGCTGAACGAGGTTGGTCTCGAAGCTCATGTCGCGGCCGAGGTCAATCGCGTAGGTGAGCTGCACTTCGTCGGTGTAGGGAGTTTTCGTGGTGGGCGCGAAGAACGCGTCCTGAACGGCCGGTCCGCCGCGGGTCCGGTACGGCACCCACTGGTCGCCGATGAAGACCTGCTCTTCGAGGATGCGCCCGGTGAGCGTGCCCGCGAAGTTGGTCATGTTCAACCGGATCGGATCGTAATATCGGCCGTAGTAGGCGGAGACTTTCTGCCGTCCGTCGCCTTTGAGGTCGTAGACCGCGCTCACGCGCGGAGCGAACTCCCAGTCGAAGGTGAAGATCTCTTCGCCGGTCGTCGCGGTGTGGACCCATTCCTCGGCGCGAACGCCGAGGTTGACCGCGAGGCGGCCGAGCAGAATGCTGTCCTGGATGAAGAAGCTGGTGCCGTCGGTCTGGGTCTCCTGCGGTCCTTCCGCGGTCTGGAAGATGCGGGAGTAATTGAGCAGGCCGTCCGGATTCCCGGCGGTGCTGCCGAAGACGATCGCGTCGGCGACTTCATCGGGAGTGATCGTGCCGTCGCCGTTCCGGTCGAGTATGCTGCGGAGCGCGGCGGCGTCCGAGCGCCCGTCGATGTGCTCGAGCAGGCCGGTGAAGTCGCTCGTGTTGAACGGATCGAACCGGATCTGGGTCCAATCGAGCTCCGAGAGGTCGCGGGCGCTGATTCCTGCACCCTGATAGATCAGAGGGAGGGACCAGTACTGCGCCCCGCCGATGAAGTTCGAGTTGCGGAAGTTGATGTGGTTCTCGAGATCGAGGCCCGCTTTGAGGGTATGGTTGCCCCAGCGCGTGTTGAAGATTCCCTCGACCGTGGCCTTCGCGAACTCCGTATTGCGTTCGCTGATGTTGAGATTTCCTTCGCCTCCGATCTGCTCGTCCGCGAGCGTCCTCGGGTCGTCGGTCTGGAACAGGACGTCGTTGCGGATGTCGTCGATCGCCGAGAAGATCGACACTTCCCCCTCGTGCTTGCCCGCCGACGCGTCGAACAGGAAGTTGCCGCCGAAGATCCCGTTGTAGTTGACCTGGAACCGGTCGCCGCCCTGATCCTGCGCGCGGTCGCGCTCGTTGAGAATGTTGCGGTCCCGAAGACCGGTGACCTCCGTCGGATCGTTGGCGAACGTTCCGGTCAGACGATGGTCCGGGAGGAACTGCCAGGAGAGCTTCGCGAACGCCTGATCCTGCTCGTTCTCGACGCTGCGGAGGAACTGATTCGTGTCGAGCGCCGTGACGTCATCGTCGCGCGTGAGAATCCGGTAGCTGGCGAAGAACCACGCCGCGTCGCGGACGATCGGTCCGCCGAGCGTGAACGCCGTGTCCGTGATCGAGAAGGTGGACTCTCCCTCGTTCTCGCTGTCGGCCACCATCGAGTCGTCCTGGAAGAAGTAGTTGAGCGACCCCATGATCTGGTTTCCACCAGACTTCGTGACGACGCTCGAGATCAGTCCCGGCGCTCCAATGAACTCGGCCGGGATGCCTCCGATGATCACCTTCTGCTCCTGGATGATCTCGGTGTTCAGGTTCGCACCGAAGGTGCCGGTCAGCGGATCGGTGACGTTGATTCCCTCGATGTAGTAGAAGTTGTCGGTCGAGAGCCCGAGGTCTCCGCCGATGTCGCTGTAGTTGACGCCCGAACGGACGGACGGGTTGCCCTGGGTCGTCAGGTTGTTGTCGGGCAGAACGCCGGGAGCGAGCTGGAGATAGCTCTGATAGCTGCGGCCCGTCGGAAGCGCCTCGGTCAGCTCGAGCGTGATCTCCTGGCTCGTCGTCGCGCTCGTGATGTCGACCACGGGCGATTCCGCCGTGACCGTCACCGTCGCGGCCAGAGTCGCCGGCGCGAGCGTCACGCGCAGGGTCGTGGTCTGCGCCGACTTGACCAGAATCTGCCGGTGGATCGAGGTTCTGAATCCGTCCAGCGTGGCCGTCACGGTGTACTCGTTGGAGGGACTGACCGACACGAGCGTCGCGACTCCCTCCACACCCGTGACGTCGGAGCGCTTCGTGATGCTGTCCCGCGCTTCGGCCCGCACCGTGACGCCCGGGAGCACCCCTCCGGTGGAGTCCGTGACGATCACCGTGATCGTCCCCGATGTGATTTGAGCCAGCGCTGCCGTAGCTATCAGCGCCGCCATGAGCAGTGAAACCGAAACCTTCCGTTTCATGAACCCTCCTTCGAAAAATGAAGCCATTCCGGGTTTGGAACCGCACTCTTCAGACAGCACTGATCCCCCGAAGGAACCCGGAAGGAACCCGCAGGTCCCGCGGTGTCGGGCGTGTGACTGAAAGATGTAACGCAAACTGGACAGTAACGAATGTGTAAATCTTACGACAAAATGAGCGCCAGGAGGTTGGCGAAATTAAGTCCAGCTCTATCAATGGTTTAGACTCCGAATAAAGAAATGCCCGGAGCCGAGCTCCTCAGTCGTACGCTACTTTCCGTTCAACATCACCGTAACGAAAAGTTGCGAATCCGGCGGTTACGGCCCAAGGGTCTTAAGCTAGCGGATTTCCATCGGCTGAACCTTGGAGGACCGACTTCGTTTCGCGGGGATTGTGATGGGTATGCGCTGAATGATCGTTGCGCTGAATGATCGTTTGACGGCACCCTTATCTTAAGACCCTTGGGTTACGGCCAGGGCCCGGGCACAACGCTCCCAGATCCAGGGGCTGCCACGGAGCGAACGAGGAGAGCCGATCATGCACCCGGGTGCCTTTCAGCCGACCAGCGCCTTCGTCGGTCCAGAGAGCATTCATTCCGATCGTCGCCTTCTCCAGCTCGAGAACGACGTGGTACTCGGCGGCAGATCTGCCGGGTACGACGCCGATCACGTCATAGGAGATCAGAGCGCCGCGTCTGTCGATCAGATCATCCCACTCTGCCCGATAGGCCGCGAGCTGAGGAGCACCTTCCGCCGCCAGAGCGTCGGCGAATGCGGCACTTCCGATGCTGAGCAGACCTGCGTAGAGCCGTTCGGTCTTCCGTCGTGCGGACTCGAGGCTCTTGCGCTCCCCTTCGCTCACGCCCCGCAGGAACTCGACCGCGCTCTGATTGGCCGCCGCAAGCCAGAGGATCGCGCCATCGCTGAAGATCTCGACCTCGACTCCCCCACCGGAGACGTATCGCCCCCCGGAAGAGTCCGACCGGCCGCATGTGTCCAGGCTTCGGAAAGGGCGCGGAGGGCGCGGAGGGTCTTTCTTTTTCCCAAGTGATTCAGCACCGCGCCAAGCTCAAATAATGGGCGCGAGAACGCGGTCGCGAATCCTGTCGTAGTTCGCCTCGCGGGGGGAATCCCAGGTCGCGGCGGACTGTCCGCCGAGCGCTCCATTGGCCAGGACGAGCGTGTGCTGATCGACGGCGGGATCACTCTTCGCCTGG
>JBHEOL010000329.1:0-4728 GCA_046261635.1 Thermoanaerobaculia bacterium
AGCTCCTATCTCGCCGAGTTCAACGCGACCGAGCCGGCGAAGGTGACCGAGCACGAGCACGAAGGAGCCGAGACGATTTACGTGATCAGCGGGAAGCTCGCCCTCACGGTCGACGGGGAGGAGCACCTCCTCTCCGCGGGCGACTCGATCTACTTCGATTCCTCTGGCGCCCATTCGTATCGACGAGTCGGGGCGACGCCGTGCAGGGCGGTGATCCTGACGGTACCCTAAGAGCAGGGGCCAGGGGCCGGGAAAAACAAGGCAGAAGGCAGAAGGCAGAAGGCAGAAGTAAAGGCAACGGCAACCCCACCGTCATTCTGAGGGAGCGCCCCGCGCTATCGGCGCTGGGCGCCCGAAGGGACCTCAAAATAGCCGGAGCGAGCCCCGGTTCTGCCTTGGCCGTTACTTCTGCCTTCTGCCTTCTGACTTCTGCCTTGCCTTACTTCTGCCTTCTGCCTTGTTTTCCCGACCCCCCGCCCCCTTTTTTCAACTCGTTTTCCTCCCGTGAACAATCGCGCCGCTTTCTTTCTCCTCCTTCAAACGACTTTGCAAATGTGCATTGCGTTCAAATGAATTTGCCTTATATTCAAACGCATCACAAGGAGGAACACATGAAAGCAACCGTAATCGCATTGACCATCGCTCTGATCTCGCTGCCCGGATTCGCCGGCGGCGCCGAGAGGGGAAAAGACATCGTCGAGACCGCCGTCGCGGCGGGCTCGTTCAACACGCTCGCGGCGGCGCTCACGGCGGCCGATCTCGTGAAGACGCTCCAGGGAGCCGGACCGTTCACGGTCTTCGCGCCGACTGACGCCGCTTTCGCGAAGCTGCCGAAGGGAACCGTCGAGAAGCTCCTCGAGCCGAAGAACCGCGCGAAGCTTCAGGCCGTGCTGACCTACCACGTCGTCGCGGGCCGCGTCCCGGCCTCCGAGGTCGTGAAGCTCTCCTCGGCGAAAACCGTCGAGGGATCGAATGTGGCCATCCGTACGATGGGCGGCTCGGTCCAAGTGAATGACGCCACCGTGGTGACGGCGGACGTCGCCGCATCGAACGGCGTGATTCACGTGATCGACTCGGTCATTCTCCCCCCGGGTTTCAAGCTGTAAGGACAAGGCGAGGGGGGCGAGGGAAGGCACATCCTCCCTCGCCCCTCACCCTTAACCCCTGACCTTTGGAGCCACCATGAGCACCCTGCCATTTCACAATCCCGCAACCAACGACGAGACTGCCGCGCGCGAGGCGGTGACCACGCTCCTGCAGTGGATCGGGGAAGACCCGTTTCGCGACGGGCTCGTCGACACGCCGCGCCGCGTGGCGAAGGCGCTCCGCGAGATGACGGCGGGCTACGCCGAGGATCCCGCGGAAATCCTGGCCACGACGTTCGATGAGTCGAGCGACGAGCTGGTGATCCTGCGCGACATCTCCTTCTACTCGACCTGCGAGCACCACATCCTTCCCTTCTACGGCACCGTTTCCGTCGGGTATCTGCCGGGGAAGGTCGTCGGAATCAGCAAGCTCGCACGCCTCGTGCAATGCTTCGCCCAGAGACTCCAGATCCAGGAGAGGCTGACCCGGCAGATCGCCGAGTCGGTTGCGACGCATCTCGAGGCGAAGGGCGTCGGCGTGATCGTCCGGGCTCACCACCTCTGCATGGGGTGCCGCGGCGCGCGCCAGCCTTCCACCGAGATGGTCACTTCGGCGATGCTGGGCTCTCTGCGGAAGGATGCGGTGAGCCGGTCGGAGTTTCTCCGGCTCGCTGACGGAACCAGCTGACTGAATGCACATTCTCGTCACCGGCGCGACCGGATACATCGGGGGGCGGCTCGTTCCCCGCCTTCTCGAGGAGGGGCACACCCTGCGGGTCATGGTCCGCGATGCGGGCCGGATCGCGGGGCGTTCCTGGGCGGGGAAGGTGGAAGTCGCGGTTGGCGACGTATTCGACGTGGCCTCGCTCGAGCGCGCCACCGAAGGGATCGATGCCGCGTTCTATCTGATCCACTCGATGGGGGGAGCGAAGACGTTCCGCGAGCTCGACCGCCAGGCGGCGCACAACTTCGCCGCCGCCGCCCGGCGCGTCCCGCGCACCGTCTACCTCGGCGGGCTCCTTCCGGCGGGCGACCATTCCTCCGAGCACCTCGGCAGCCGCGCCGAGGGGGGGGAGATCCTCCGATCGTCGCTCCCCGCGCTCGAGCTGCGCGCCGGACCGATCATCGGCGCCGGCTCGGCTTCGTTCGAAATGGTGCGGTACCTGACCGAGAGGCTGCCGGCGATGGTGGCTCCGCGGTGGATCGGCAACCGGGTGCAGCCGATCGGGATCGACGACGTCCTCTCGTATCTGGTCGCGGCGATCGGCTCCGAGGCGACCGGCATCGTCGAGATCGGAAGCGACCGCCTCACGTTCCGCGACATGATGCAGCGCTACGCGGCCATCCGCGGATTGAAACGGCTCATTCTCCCCGTGCCGGTTCTCGCGCCCCGGATCGCCGGGCTCTGGGTCGGCCTCGTGACGCCGATCCCGAACTCGATCGCGGTTCCGCTGATCGAAGGGATTGTTCACCCGGTCCTCGCAGACACCACGCGCGCGGAAGAGTTGTTTCCCGAGGTCCGGCCCCTCGGGTATGCCGAGTCGGTGCAACGCGCTCTCGAGCAGGTGAGCGCCGGGGAGATCGAAACCAGCTGGAGCGGCGCGCTGCGCAACGTCCCTGCGTTCGAGCTGTCGGACCGCGAGGGTCTGATCCGCGAGGTCCGGTCGATCGAGATCGACGCGACCCCCGAGGAGGTCTTCGAGACGTTCACCTCCCTCGGAGGGGAGCAGGGATGGCTCGTCTGGAACTCCGCGTGGCGCGTGCGGGGCATGCTCGACCGGATCGTCGGAGGGCCGGGCCTTCGGAGGGGACGGCGTCACGCGAAAGAGCTCTTTGCGGGCGAGGCGGTCGACTTCTGGCGCGTCGAGAAGGTCGAGCCTCCGAATCTTCTCCGCCTGCGCGCCGAGATGAAAGTCCCGGGACGCGCCTGGCTCCAGTGGGAGGTCGCCCCGGCGGACGGCGGAACGAAGCTCGTCCAGACGGCGATCTTCGCCCCGCAAGGGCTCTTCGGTGCGCTCTACTGGTACGCGCTCTATCCACTCCACAAGAAGATTTTCAGCGACCTCGCGAGGGCGATCCGGACCCGCGCTGAGCGCGAATGAACCGTGGCGGAGGATCCTTTCCTCCGCTCCTCCGCTCCCCGCTCGACAGCAGCCATCTCCTCGGGCCCCGAGGCAGAGGAAAAGATCCTCTGCCACATTCCCGCTCGCGTCGTGACGTGATCTTCACGTCGGCGCCCGGCCTTCTGCTGGTACGCTTCCCTCCACGATTCACGCGAAATCCCGACCGGCGGACGCCGTCATTGTCGATTCTGGAGGTCGCCGTTCGTCTTTCCAGTCGAAAGGAACCAATACGATGCTGCGAAGATCGCTCCCCGCGCTGCTGGTCCTCGTTCTACTCCCCTCGCTCGGGAGCGCCCAGGAGGCGCTGACCGAGCACACGCTGAAGCTCGCGGAGGGAGCCTCCGCCGCTTCCGTCGATCTCGACGAGCTCGCATGGCTCGCTGGCCGCTGGACGGGCGAAGGCCTCGGCGGCTGGGTCGAGGAAGTCTGGAACCCGCCAGCCGGCGGAGCGATCACGGGAACGTTCCGTCTCCTGCGCGATGGGAAGCCGCTCTTCTACGAATTCTACGTACTCGCCGATCACGGCGAAGGGCTGACGCTCCGGCTCAAGCACTTCAACGCCGACATGACGGGGTGGGAGGAGAAGGAGAAGTACGTCGAGTTCCCCTTCATCGGTGTCATCGACGGAGTCCTCCACTTCCGCGGCCTGGCGTACCAGCGCGATTCCGACGACCGGATGACGATCTACCTCGCGCTGACGACGAAGGAAGGGATGCGGGAAGAAGTCTTCCGATTGAAACGCGTTCCGTAGGGATCGTCGTGCGCGTCGCCTGCGGTCGAGCACGCTTTGCGCCTCGGGCGAAAACCACGGGTGCTCCGCGCTTGCGCCGCAAAACCGATCGGGAAGATCGTGACTCGCCCCGCGGCAGAGGGTATGGTTTTCGAGGCGGGCGATGTTTCCCGAACCGACGCGTCAGACCGAGCGTGCCACACTGGCGCTGACCCTGCACGAACCAGCGCCGCGCGACAGGAATCTCGAGCCCCGATCATGTCCCGTCTCCTCCCACTCCCACTCCCACTCCTGCTCTTTCTCCTGCCGTCACTGCTGGTCGCGCAGCCGCAGTCCTGGTTGCCCGAGACGCAGGTGAGCTGGAGTGCCGGGAGCCAGAGATCGCCCGGGGTCGTTGCCGTCGATCGCGGTTTCTTCGGCGCGTGGCTCGAAGAGCACAACACCATGCCGCGCGTGGTGGTCGGTCGGCTCCGTCCCGGCGGAGACGCCGCCGCCGTGCCGGTCACCGCGTCCACCTCCGCGCAGCTCGAGCCCATCGTAGCGAGCAGCGGCGACGTGGTTCTCGTCGCCTGGCTCGAGCCCGAGGGTGGCACCCGCCTGATGATCCAGCGCTTCTCGTCGTTTGGGATGCCGCTGGAGGAATCACGCGCGCTCGCTCAGACCCGGAGGGGTGATTTCGGAAAGGTCGCCGCCACGATCTGGGATGGTTCCCAGTTCCTGGTTGGGTGGACGGACAGCGACATCCGGTACGTGCGGATCACTCGCGACGGTGCGGTTCTCGATCCGGAGC
>JBHEOL010000369.1:0-3295 GCA_046261635.1 Thermoanaerobaculia bacterium
TCGAACACCACCATGGCGTAACCCATGGCGAGGGCGGTGAGAAGGAAGAAGGCGGGCAAAAGATTCGTGTTCCAGAGGGGATGGAGGCGCGGCCCGCTGAGGAGAATGAGGCTTCCGAGCGAAGACTGATGCATCGTCGGAAGGAGGATGCCGAGCCCGATGATCCAGAGAAGGGCGCGATCGAAGAAGCCGGTCGATTTCACCGCGATCCTGCGCAGGCGCGGGTGCGAGCTCTCACGCCACCGATCGAGCATGGCCGGCGCGAGCTCGAGCCAGAGCACGAAGGTGTAGGCCATCATGCAGACCGCGACCTCGAGCAGTACCGAGTTCACGTTCCAGCGCCAGAGCATGAGCGGCACTTTCCACAGTTCCCACGGGCGCCCGACGTCGATGGCGATCGCGATCGCGGCGATCGAATATCCGAGCGCGCTCGTCAGGATCGCCGGCCGAATGAGCGGGTGGTATCTTCCGCGATTGAACACGTAGACCATCAGTGCCATCGCGTACCCGCCGCAGGCGAGTGCCGTCCCGGTGACCACGTCGAAGGCGATCCAGATTCCCCAGGGATATCCGGCGGATAGGTTGGTGGTGGCCCCGAGACCCAATGCGAAACGGAGCCCGATGAGGAACAGTCCGATGAGTCCGAATGCGAGCAGGATGGTGAACGGCATCGTCACGATCCTGCCGCCGACCGCGCGAGATTCGTGTTTCATCGTTTCCCCCGCTCCTTCCGAGATTTTCGGTTCTCAGGATCCTTGCCGGGGGTCTGGTCGTCCGGCTCTTCCCCGGCGGCGTCGCGGCGGTTGCGGACCATCACGACGGCGAGCATGGCGTAGAGGGCGACCGGGGCGATGAACCCGCGGTAGACGGCTTCGTGGACGGTTTGCTGGGCCTGGGGAACCGCCTCTTCCGATTCGAACCGGAACCCGAGGTTGGGGAACGGCACGGGCGAGAGGTAGAGCACCTGAGTTCCGCCGAGGTCGTGCTCGCCGTAGATCTTCGGCTCGTAGCGGTCGGGGTGGTCGAGCAGACGGCGTCGGGCTTCATTGAGGAGCTCGTCGCGCTGGCCGAAGATCACCGCCTCTTTCGGGCAGACCTCGACGCACGCGGGGCCTTTTCCGTCGGCGAAGCGGTGCTCGCAGAACTCGCACTTGACGATCTTCGGGTTGAGCGAGGCGAACTCGAACTGCGGAACTCCGAACGGGCAGGCGACCTGGCAGTAGCGGCAGCCGACGCAGCGGTCCATGCTCCAGGTGACCACGCCGGTGGTCTTGTCCTTCCGAAGCGCCTGCAGCATGCAGGCGCTGACGCAGGGCGGATCGACGCAGTGCATGCACTGCTTCTTGACGAATGCGTACTCATCCTCGTCGCGCCACACCTGAATGATGTTCCGCGTCGTTTCGTTGAGCCCTTCGGGCGCGTCGTAGAGGCCGCTCCCGTACCCGCTCGTGTCGGCAGGCATGTCGTTGGCGTCCTTGCAGGCGGCCACGCACGCCTTGCATCCGATGCAGAGCGTCGAGTCGTACAGCATCGCGATGGCATCCGGCGAGGCGCTCCGGCGCTCGCGAGCCTCGGCCGAGGCGGGGGCGAGCGTGGCCGCGCCAGCCGCGGCGATCCCTTTCAGCAGAGTGCGACGATCCGCATTCATGGCTCAATCCTCCAGGCTGCCGTCATCCTCGGGGGGCGTGCGCGTCCCGAGTTTCCTCGAAGCGAGAATGCCTCCGGCGATCGCGGCCCCGCCGATCAGACCAGCCACCCCGGTCGCAACCGGGCTGATCGCGGCCGCCTGTCCGTAGATCCCGGGATAGGTGGCGGGCGGGACCGGCCGGAAGATTTCGGCCGTCTCGTGGATCGGGATCCGGAAGGCGACCTCCTGCTCGGTGCAACCGACGCACGGATGACCGATGCCGATCGGCCAGCAGTCGACCACCTCGTTGAAATGACGCGTCGAGCAGGGAGCGTGCGTCACGGGCCCCTTGCATCCCAGCTTGTAGAGGCACCATCCCTGGTTGTGCCCGGAATCGCCGAACTGCGCGGCGAATCGGCCGGCGTCGAAGTGCGGCCGGCGGGGGCAATGCTCGTGGATCACGCGGTCGTACGCGAACTTCGGCCGGTTCTTGTCGTCGAGCTCCGGAAGCGTTCCGTTCGAGGCGTACTGCAGCACGACTCCGAGCAGGACGTAAGGGTTCGGCGGGCATCCGGGGATGTTGACCACCGGCTTGGTGGTGACGAGCGTGTCGACGCCGACGGATCCGGTTGGATTCGGCCCCGATGCCGGGATTCCGCCGAACGAGGCGCAGGAGCCGATCGAGATGACCGCGGCCGCCCGGCTGGAGACTTCCTCGAGTATCTGCATGCCGGTCTTGCCGGCGATGGTGAGGTAGCGGCCGTTCTCCTTCGTCGGGATCGCCCCCTCGACGACGAGCACGAACTTCCCGTCGTTCTCGTCCATCGCGTCGTGCAGCGCCGCTTCCGCGTCGTACCCGGAGGCAGCCATCACCGTCTCGTGATAGTCGAGCGAGATGATGTTGAACAGCAGGTCCGCGAGATCAGGGTGCGAGGTGCGAAGGAGGGTCTCCGTGCAGCCCGTGCATTCCTGGAAATGCAGCCAGATGACCGAGGGCCTGCGGGTCGCAGCGAGGCCGGCGGCGACCGCCTCCACGCTGAGAGCATTCGTGATCGCGAGCCCGAAGGGCGCCGCGGCCATCAGCTTGCCGCAGAAGGTCAGGAAGTGCCGGCGATCCACGCCCGAGCGCTCCATGTGCCCCGCAATCGTGCTGTCGATGGGATCCGGCAAATGAGTCATTACGCCTCCTCTGTGCGGTGGTTCCCGGAGATTGACCGGAGTTTAGGGGGGGGGTGATCCGCGGGCGGCGGTCATCGCGCACAGCTCATTACGGCGCTGAAACACGCCTCGGAGTGACCCGGGGTTACATCGCGATGTAACCCCGGGTCACAGTTGAGAGTGAGCGGACAACGGAGAGCCAGAGGAAAAGGAGGCTCGCGGTGGCGAAAGTCAGGGAGGGGAGGGGGGCGGATGGGGTTCGCCTCAAGAGCAAGTCAGAAGGCAGAAGGCAGAAGTAGCGTCATCCTGAGAGGCTGTGAAAGAAACCAGAGGGGCCGCGCTGGTGGAGCTTGCGACGCGAGATCAAGGAGCGAGGAGGAGGCGATGCGGTGGCATCGTTGACGACGAGCGACGCGGAGATCGCCCGCAACGCGGCCCCTCTGGTTTCTTTCACAGCCTCTGAGCGAGCGCCGCACCGAAGTATCGATCCGCGAGAGACGCGAGCGCGAC
>JBHEOL010000364.1:0-8800 GCA_046261635.1 Thermoanaerobaculia bacterium
CGCAATCCCGTCCCCTTCGAGCTCTCGGAGGCCTACGACAACCTGATCTTCCGCTCCTCCGGCATTGCCGCGACGCCCGACCAGAGCGGCATCCAGGTCACCTTCGGCGACTGGGAAGGGAAGCGTTTCCAGAACGTCGAGATCTACCCGGTCGCCTCCGACGGCGTCCTCCATGTTCCCCTCGGCGTCTGGCGCGGAGATCTCAATCCGCCGACCAGGACCTTCGAGAGCATCGCGTCCAACTCGCTCCCCTCCATCCTTCACGGCCCCGCGGGGTCGCGGGGAATCGTGTTCTACCTCTGGGCCGAGGAGAAGCTCGAGTACACCCTGCTCAACGCGGGTGAGTGGAGCGAGATCCGCACGATCAATCTCGGAGACCGCATCGGACGCGACTTCGCGATGGCCGGCGTTCGGAACCTCCTCGCCGCTTCCGAGTAAGACCCGAACATCTCGACGAATCATCGAGCCCCCGGGGCATCCACCCCCGGGGGCTTTTTTTTCATGCATTGGGGGATGACGGAGGCTGAAGCCTCCGCCACTGTGGGCCGTGGCACTTCCCTTGCTGAGTACGGCACGAGGAGGAGCTCGCTTTGAACTGGTTCAATCTTTCTCTGGTTGGCTGGATCGTTCTGATCATCGCGCTGGGAATCGCCGCCTATCTGGTCGGGGCTCCCCCGGTCTGGATCGCGGTCGGCGCGCTGGCTCTGATCGGAATCGGCATCATCTTCTCCGTCAAGGGCTCGAAACCGCAGGCCTGACGGGCGAAGTCATCGAAGTCATCGGGCCGGGCGGTTGCCTTGCGGGCCATGATCCCGGCCACGGTTGATGAAGCCAAACCGTGGCCACATGCGCCGCGCGCTCCGCATTCTGGACAGACAAAAAAGGCCCGGCGGATGCCGGGCCTTTCGTTTACGTTTGGGGCTGGTCGCCCCGGGGGGGTTACTTGTTGACGGCGATGAAGGCGATGATGAGCGCGTAGATGACGAGCGACTCGATCAGCGCGAGACCGATGATCATCGCGAGACGGATGGCACCGGCAGCGCCGGGGTTACGGGCGATGCCTTCGCAGGCGGCGCTGATGGCGCGCGACTGACCGATGGCGCCGGCCGCGGCGGAAATGCCGAGAACGAATGCCGCCGAGATGAGGCCCCAGGCTACGCCACCCGACTGCACGGGAACTGTTTCGACTGCCTCCTGCGCAAACGCCGCCGTCGCGACGAGCATCAGGCCGGCGAGAAGCAGGAACGATTTCATTCTATTGACCACGATTTCTCCTTTTCTGGAATCCCGATCTGAGTTTCCGATTCTTGTTCGCGTTCTGCGAATTCTCAATGCTCCTCGGCGGTCACTGCCCCGCCGATGTAGACCATCGTCAACATGATGAATACGAACGTCTGCAGGGTGGCCCCGAAGATGCCGAGCGCCTGCATCGCCCACGGCAGCAGGACCGGGAAGATCCCCATGAAGATGCCGGTCGCCGTGTGCTCGCCCGTGATGTTCCCGAACAGGCGCATGCCGAGCGACAGGATGCGCGCAAAGTGTCCGATCAGCTCGATCACGAACATGAGCGGCGCGATCAGGAGCACGGGCCCCATGAAATGCTTGAGGTACTTGATCGGGCCCTGCGTCCGGATTCCCACGTAGTTGTAATAGAGGAACGCCGCGATCGAGAGGGCGAACGTGACGTTGACGTTGGCGGTCGGCGGCTGCAGGAAGTAGAACTGCCCGAGGATGTTCGACAGGAAGATGAACACCGTGAAAGCGCCGATGACGTAGAGGAACCGGTTGCCCGCGCCGTGGCCGACGATGTCTTCGAGAAGCCCCTTCAGCCCCTGGACGAGGAGCTCGAGGACCTGCTGAAGAGGGCCGGGATCGTCCTTGCTGAGGCGCCGCGTGATCAGGGGAAAGATGATCAGGCTGATCAGAAGGACCAGCAGCGCCATGATCACGTGATCAGGCACATAGAAGCCGAACTTCTTCGCAACCGCGTTGACCGGTCCGTAGAGAATCGAGTAGTGGTGTTCCATTCAGATGTCCAGGCGTTTCGACGCGCTCACGCGGCTCCCCTGCTGGCTCTGTAGACCGCGTACAGAACCTCGCACCCGATTCCGATCACGAGGATCGAGAACCCCAACAAAACACTGAGCGGGTTGAAACGAACTACGAAGATTGAGAGTGCGATTGCGACCCCGAAAAGCCCGAATCGCGCAATGGCCCCAAGGCCAATTTTCCAGCCTTGAACCTCGGGATCCGGCTGAAGAGCGCGCACAATAATCCCCTCCAGCCAAAGGAAGTTGATCATAACCACGGCGCCACCACAAGTCAATCCGAACAACCCCCACCAGTCGAGCCGGACCGCGTACGCGATCGCGAGGACCACCCAGCTCGCCAGCGAGAACCGGAAAATGCGCGCCACCATGGCGCGCTCTTCCGAGGAATTTTCATCGGGCGCGCCCGTGGCGGAATCAGCGGGGAGGTCAGTCTTTTCGAGCTGCAAATCGGATCAGTTGGAGAAAGGCCGCGGCGACCCCGCAGACGGTCAGCACGATGGTCAGCCATGGATGCGTTCCAAGCTCCCGATCGAGCCACCACCCGCCCCCGTACCCGGCGGCAACCGCCAGGGGGAACGTCAACCCGAGCGCCGTGATTTCTGCCAGCGCCCGGTACCAGCCGCCGCGATCCTTCTCCGGCTCCACCGCGGCATCTTAGCGCAGGGTCGCCACGATCGAGTGGAGCGAGCGCGTCACCTCGTCGATCATCGGCCCCGGCAGGATCCCGAACAGGAGCGTCAGAACGAGGCACGCTCCGGCCACCAGGCGGAGCGAAGGGCTGGAGGCGAGCTTCCCGGCACCCTCGTCGCTCAGGTACATCGCGACGACGAGCCGGAGGTAATAGAACATCGAGACCGCCGACATGAGCACCGCGATGACGGCGAGCCATGCGTACCCGGCGCCGATCGCGGCGAGGAAGAGATAGTACTTGCCGACGAAACCGGCGGTCGGCGGAATCCCGCCGAGCGAGAGGAGGAACACGACCATGGCGAAGGCCCAGAACGGCGCTCGCCGGCTCAGCCCCGAGAAGTCGTCGATGCTCTCGCCCGCGTAGGTGGTCTGGCGCAGCATCAGGACGAGCGCCCAGATCCCGAGCGTCGCGAAGACGTAGACGAACATGTAGATGGCGATCGAGGTCAGCCCGAGGGCGCTCATCGCGAGAATGCCGAGCAGACCGTAGCCGGCGTGGCCGATCGAGGACCAGGCGAGCATCCGCTTCACGTTGGTCTGCGTCACCGCCGCGAGGTTGCCGACGATCATCGACAGGGCGGCCACGACCGCGATCACTCCCGACCAGTCGAGCCGGAAATCGGCGAGCCCCATGTAGAAGATCCGCGCGAAGATCGCGAAGGCCGCCGCCTTCGAGGCGGTCGAGAGAAACGCCGTGATCGGCGTCGGGGCCCCGACGTAGACGTCGGGAGTCCAGACGTGGAAGGGAACCGCGGCGATCTTGAAACAGAGCCCGGCGCCGAGAAGGATGATGCCGACCATCAGCGCGTCGTTGGAGACGATCATCGACAGAGAGTTGCTGATCGCGGTCAACTGCAGCGATCCCGTCACGCCGAAAATGAGCGACATGCCGTAGAGCATGATCGCCGAGCTGATCGAGCCGAGCAGGAAGTACTTCACGGCGGCTTCGGTCGAGACGAGCTCGTTCTTGTAGTAGCCCGCCAGGATGTAGCTCGAGAGAGACAGCAGCTCCAGCCCGATCCAGATCGAGATGAGGTGAACGCCCGAGACCATGAACAGCGTCCCGCAGAGGGCGAAGCCGAGCAGCGAGAAGTACTCCCAGGCGGAGTAACCGCTCTCGCGCAGGAAGTCGGTCGAGAGCATCACGACCATGATTCCCGCGGCGAGGAAGAGCAGCTTGAAGAAGATGGAGAAGCCGTCGAGCAGGAACATCGAGCGGAACATCTCGCTCTGGGTGATGCCGCCCGAGGCGTCAGCGGCCCAGAGCACCAGCCCGGCCGTCGCGACCAGGACGGCCAGCGCGTGCCATCGCGCCACCCCGACCCGCGGCCCGATCCGGCGAATCAGCACGGGAGCGAGAAGGAGCCACGAAGCTCCGAGAGCCAGGCCGATCTCCGGCGCCAGCAGGATCAGATCGTTCCAGGTCATTGAGCTGCCTCACCCGCGATCCCGGCATGCGACTCGTCCACGGCGGCTGCCGGTTCCGAGGCCGGCGGCTCCGGAATGACGAGCCTCTCGGCCGCGAAGTACTCCGGATGGACTTTCTCCACGATGTAGTTCACCGGCCGGCTGATGGTGTCGAACATCGGCTTCGGGTAGAGGCCGATCCAGATCATGAGGGCGACGAGCGGGATCAGGGTCCACGCCTCGCGCCCGCCCGGATGGATGTCGACGAGATCGCGGTTGGCCGGGTTGTCGACCGGGCCCCAGAAGACGCGCTGGTAGAGCCAGAGAAGGTACGCGGCCCCGAGCACGATTCCGAGCGCCGCGGCAGCGCCCCACCAGAAGTTCCTGTTGGCGGCGCCGATCAGGATCGCGAACTCGCCGATGAAGCCGTTGAGCCCGGGAAGTCCCAATGACGAGAGAGCCGTGATGAGGAACAGGGTCGCGTAGACGGGCATCACCTTCGCCAGCCCGCCGTAATCGGCGATCAGCCGCGTATGCCGCCTCTCGTAGATGATCCCGACGAGAAGGAAGAGCGCGCCGGTCGAGATGCCGTGGTTGATCATCTGGATGACCGAGCCGCTCACGCCCATGGGGTTGAGGGCGAACATCCCGAGCATCACGAACCCGAGGTGCGAGACCGACGAGTAAGCGACGAGCTTCTTCATGTCCTTCTGAACGAGCGAGACGAGCGCGCCGTAGATGATTCCGATGATCGCCAGAATCGCGATCGGCACGGCGAGCTGCACGCTGGCGTCCGGGAGGATCGGCAGCGAGAAACGGACGAACCCGTAGGTCCCCATCTTCAGGAGGACGGCCGCAAGGATGACCGAACCGGCGGTCGGCGCCTCGACGTGCGCGTCGGGAAGCCACGTATGGAAGGGGAACATCGGAACCTTGATCGCGAAGGCGAAGAAGAACCCGAGGAACACCCAGAACTGCATGTTCGCGGGCATCAGATGCCCGATCTCGTGGTACTGCAGGATCGAGAACGTCTCCGGATTTCCGAGCCCCTCGATTCCGAGCAGAGGAATCCCGCCACTGTTGAAGAAGTAGAGGGCGAGGATGGAGAGAAGCATCAGGACCGAGCCCGCCAGGGTGTAGAGAAAGAACTTGATGGAGGCGTACAGGCGTCGCGGTCCGCCCCAGACCCCGATGAGGAAGTACATCGGGACGAGCATGATCTCCCAGAAGACGTAGAAGAGGAAGAAATCGAGCGCGCAGAAAACGCCGATCATGCCCGTCTGGAGGAAGAGCATGAGCGTGTAGTACTCCTTCTCGCGATGGGTGATCGCGGTGTAGGAGGAGTAGATCGCGATGAAGCCGATCAGGGTCGTCAGCAGAACCAGGATCAGAGCGATCCCGTCGATCCCGAACACGTATCTGACCCCGAGAGCGTCGATCCAGCTCACGTTCTCGTTGAACTGGAACAGCTCCGACTCGGGGCCGCGACGGAAGTGCCACCAGAGCGGAACGCTCAGCACGAAGTCGATGCCGGCGACGACGGTCGCCCACGTCCGGATCGCCTTCACGCTGGTCTTCGGAATCAGAAGAAGGATCAGCGCACCGGCGAACGGAATGTAGGTAATCAGCGACAGAATCGGAAAATCACCGCTGTACAGGCCCATGAAAGCTCAATCTCCTCTGCGTTCGGGACGGCCGCTCACGGGCTGCCCAGCAGGTAAACCACGACCAGAAGGACGACGCCTCCGCTCATGATCAGTGCATAGTTCTGAACGACTCCGGTCTGGAGCCGGCGTAGAAAGGTCGAGCCGCGCTGCGCTCCGCTCCCCACACCGTTGACAGCCCCGTCGACCACGTAGCGATCGAACAGCGAAGAACCCTCACCGAACAGAATCACAGTCACGTGCCGGATCCCGTTGACCAGGCCGTCGATCACGTGCACATCGAACCACGCCATGGCGTTCGAGAAGGCGATCGTCCCCCGAACCACCGTGGCGTTGTAGATCTCATCCACGTAGTACTTGTTCTCGACGACCCTGTAGAGCGTCGGAAACCGCGCCACGAATGCTCGCGGCCGCGTCCACGCCGAATCGGTGTAGAACGAGCGCGCCAGCATGATGCCGGCCACGGCGACGCCGATCGAGACGAGAATCAGCACCCACTCCACGGCGATCGGCGCGTGATGGAACTCGAACGCTTCCCCACCGAGCGGCCAGAGGATCGGCGCGAGCCAGCTCTGGAACAAGTTCGGGTGGTGAATGCCGAATGCCCCGAGCGGCGGACCGACCAGGCCGCCCACGATCGAGAGAAGCGCGAGCGCGGCGAGCACTCCGGTCATCGAGATCGGCGACTCGTGCGGAAGGGCGGCGTGCCCCAGCCCGCCGTGCTCGTCCGCATCCGCCTTCGGCTGATGCGTCGGGCTGAGGCGCGTGTCGGCGTCGATGACGTCGTGTCCCTTGTGTTCGGGCTCGGTGGCGACCAACCCGGCAGCCGCGGCGCCGCGATACTCGCCGTGGAACGTCAGGTAGTACACCCGGAACATGTAGAAAGCGGTGAACGTCGCGGCGATGATCGCCATGACCCAGAGGACCATCGGGAGCGAGCTCCAGGGAGCCCCGAGCTCGGCGTACCGCTTGAAGAAGGCGTTGGCGAGGATCTCGTCCTTCGAGAAGAAGCCGGCGAGCGGCGGAATCCCCGCGATCGCGATGGTCGCGACCAGAAACGTCCAGTGTGTCTTCGGCATGTAGCGCCGGAGCCCGCCCATTTTCCTGATGTCCTGTTCGCCATTGCAGCCATGGATGACCGAGCCCGCGCCGAGGAAGAGGCACGCCTTGAAGAAGGCGTGCGTCATGACGTGGAAGATCGCGGCCGTGAAGGCGCCCACGCCGACGGCGAGGAACATGAACCCGAGCTGCGAGACCGTCGAGTAGGCGAGGACTTTCTTGATGTCGTTCTGCGCGGTGCCGATCGTGGCCGCGAACAGCGCGGTGACCGCTCCGACGACCGCGACCACCAGCATCGCCTCGGGTGAGAGCCGGAACAACACGTTCGAGCGGACGACCATGTAGACGCCGGCGGTGACCATCGTCGCGGCGTGGATGAGCGCAGAGACGGGTGTCGGGCCGGCCATCGCGTCCGGCAGCCAGACATGGAGCGGGACCTGCGCCGACTTGCCGCAGGCACCGATGAACAGGAGGATGCAGATCGCCGTCGCGATCCCCTCGAAACGCGCCGGGTCGGCCGAGGCCTGCGCGAACACGCCGGTGAAATCGACGGTTCCGAACCAGTTGAAGATCAGGAACAGGCCCAGCAGGAAGCCGAAGTCGCCGATCCGGTTGACGATGAACGCCTTCTTCCCGGCATCGGCGGCGAACTTCTTGTCATAGAAGAAGCCGATGAGCAGGTAGGAGCAGAGTCCGACTCCCTCCCATCCGATGAACATGACGGCGTAGTTGTTGCCCATCACGAGGACGAGCATCATGAACATGAAGAGGTTGAAGTACGAGAAGAAGCGGGTGTACCCCTTCTCGTGCGACATGTAGCCGGTCGCGTAGACGTGAATCAGGAATCCGACCCAGCAGACGACCATCATCATGGTCGCCGAGAGGGCGTCGACCTGGAAGCCGAGCTGGACCGAGAAGTCGGAGATCAGACCGCTGGTGAGCTCGCCGGTTCCCAACGGCAGCCACTCGTAGTAGACGACCTCGAGGGGGTTGTGGATCCCTCCCCGCGCCCACGGAATGACCACGTAGAACGTCGCGATCAGGGCCGACAGGAGGGTCGCGCCGAGGGCGATCAGCCGCGTCGCTTTGCGGCTCTTTTTCGCATGCGGCTGCTCGAGCGCGCGGAAGCCATTGAGGATGGCTCCGAGCAGCGGGAGTGCCGGGACGAGCCAGATTACCGAGGCGATGTCATCCATTCTGATCTCTGTCGCGCGATGGGCCGCGCCTGTTTTCTCCGGGGTTGGTGAGCAGAGCGAATCTCATCCGTGGAGCTCACGGGCTTCGTCGACATTCACCGAGTTTCTCAATCTGTAGAGCTGAATCAGGATCGCGAGTCCGACCGCGGCTTCACCCGCGGCGACGGCGATGATGAAGATCGGAAAGACGTGGCCTTCGAGCTCGCCGAACCGTCTCGCGAACCCGATGAAATTGATGTTGACGGCGTTGAGCATCAGCTCGACGCACATGAGAATGACGATGAGGTTCCGCCGGAGGATGACTCCGACCACGCCGATGGTGAACAGCGCGGCAGAAAGCACCAGATATGCGTCAGCGCTAGGCACCGAGCTCTCCCTTCTCCCGTTTCTCTTCCGCGGCCCGGTCGACGATGAACTGCGGGACGAGCTCTTCCTCGTGCGCCATCAGCTGGCGTTTCCCGATGACGATCGCGCCGATCATGGCGACGAGCAGAAACAGGGATGCGACCTCGAACGGTACGAGGTACTCCTGATAGAGCACCATGCCGACGGCCTCGGAGTTTCCGACCAGCTCGGGAGCGGATCCCTCCAGCGTCATCGTCCGGAGGGTGTCGGAGGTCGGGGTCGCGTCGCGGTAGGCGCCGCCACGGACGATCGTCGCGAACAGCAGGAACAGAGCGGCGCCCACGACGATCGCCGCCTTCCAGTAGGGCGAAAGCATCGGCTCGTGCGG
>JBHEOL010000372.1:0-3409 GCA_046261635.1 Thermoanaerobaculia bacterium
TCGGAGTCTCCTGCGGTCCCGGCTGCGACGGCTCTCTCGAAGCCGGCGGCGTGAATCAGTTCGTAATCGCGGCCGGGATCGTCGTGAGGGGGAAGTAGGAAAAGCCAGAAACCAGAAGCCAGAAGAAAAACAAAGTCAGAAGTCAGAAGTCAGAATTCAGAATTCAGAAGTAAAGTCAAAGGCCGAATGACTTTACTCTTGCCTTTACTTCTGCCTTCTGCCTTCTGCCTTCTGACTTGCTTTATTTGAGGCTCGTCCGCGCGAATCCTCGCTGCTGCGAAACGTGATCGATCACGCCGACGGAGACCTGCGGCATTTTCGAGTCGACCGGGACCTGAACGATGTAGGTGACGTCGCGTCCCGCGGTGTGCGCGAGAACTTCCTTCGGCCACTGGATCGGGTGGGTCTGCATGTTGACCCCGGAGTTCTTTCCCTTTCCGTCGCCGGAGCAGACGAAGACCGAAAATCCGCCCGTCACCTGCGCGCCGGATGCGACCAGGGTGAGCCGGTCGGCCGGCACGAGGATTCGCACGGGCTGCACCTTCTTCCCCTCGTGCACGGTCTGGGGATCCTGGATGTCGAGCCGGATCCCGAGCTCGTTGAGCGTTGGACTCATGAGCTGATGTGCGACCACGCGCTCGGACATCTCGTCGACGATGGAACGGTAGAAGACCTGCGACCGCGCCCGCACGACATGCTTCGGGTCTCGCGGCTTGATCTCGAGGCGCCGCACGGCGGGTCCGGCGGGAGCGGCTCGGTATCCGAGTGAGTACCAGGAGCCGAGCTCCGCGTCGATCATCCCGCTGGCCGTCGCCGGGGACACGCCGGCGAACACCCTCCCGCCGGTCTCGCGCGCGAGGATCTGAAGCCCGTCGGAAGCCTGAGAGTCGAGCGCGAACTCGACGTTCCCCTCCGTATGCTCGACCCGCTCGACGTTGCCGGAGCCGCGCTGGCCCGTACCGGCCGTTCTCGGGTTGACCGCGTAGATCATGACGCCGGCGGCGTTGGCCGAGCGCGCGAGCGCGCCGAACGCTTCACCGAGGTCGTAGTTCGCCGCCTCGGAAATCGCCAGGTTTCTCCCGCCGGGCGAGCCACGTCCCTGAATTTTCTCGCGGACGCCGTCGGTGCGCTGCAGCATGTCGGCACCAGGCCGAGCCGGCATCGACTCGCTGAACAGCAGGAGCACTTTCCGGCCATCCGTATCGGAGGCGGAGAGGAGCGTCTTCTGAAGTGCGTCGAGCTGCTGGAGCACGTCACCTCGCACCGAGGCGGCGTAGCGGCGGACGCTCGCCATCACCATCTCGACTCCGGCGCCCGCAGAGGCCGGGCCGACCGCCACGTTGAAAAGCGGATCGTCGCGGGTGAGCTCGTCCATGCTCGCCTCGAGTGCCCGCTGCTCCGAGAGGCGCGCCGGTGAGAGGGCGGGCTGCTTCGCCAGCGCAGCCAGAGCCGCATCGGTGGCGGCGATCTCACCACTCCACGTCAGGGGTGTCTCCAGCTTGCCCGACCACGTCGCGATCATTGCCCGGTCGTTCGGACCGAGGTGTTTTTTGAGGAGCTCCCGCGAGGCCTCGATGGCGGCGTCGCGGTTTGCCGTCGACAGATTCGTCCGGTCGAAATAGAGGATGATCCGTTTCCCGCTCTGCCCAGCGGTGGAGCCGGAGGGAAACTCGCTGAAATTCGAGATCTTCTGCGCCTTCCCTTCCTCGAGGAGCTCGAAGTCGCCGCCCTCGAGCCCTGCCACGATCGCTCCGGAAGGGTCGGTGACGATGAAGTCGACGTTCATCAGCCGGACTTCGAGCATCTCCGAGACGGCGGGTGGAGCTTGCGCGGCGCTTTCGACCGGCAGTCCCACCGTCATCACGACGAGCAGAGAGAAAAGCAGGGAAACGTTGATCGGACGCATCCGCTCAATGTAGCGCGGTTCAACGTTACGCGTCGGTTACAGAGCGATCTGCAGGAAAGATAGTGGCGGAGGCTTCAGCCTCCGTCGCTTTCTCCCACGAGGCCAGAAGCACCGACCGCGCGAACCCCGATTTTGGTGGAGGAAGTGCGTTGCTGTCTCTTCCGGAAGAAGGCGCGGAGGATGAATCCTCCGCCACTAGGAGAGGATGAAATCTGCTGCTGCCTTCGAGGCCTGGTCCAGATTTGCTTCCAGCGTTCTTCCGGACTTGACGCGCGGTTTGAGCGAGTGATCGCCGTCCTCGATCCACTCGATCCGGACGGCCTTCGAGAGTTCCATCGGTTCGATCTCTTCGCGGAAACCGAGGGCGTCGCGGGTTCCCTGGAGCATGAGCACGGGCGTGCGGATGTCGCGGAGGTGTGCGATGCGAAGCTTGTCCGGCTTGCCGGGCGGATGAAAGGGATAGCCGAAGCAGATGACGCCTTCGACGTCGACTTCGTCGGCAATCATCGTCGCCATCCGTCCTCCCATCGACTTTCCGCCGATGAAGACGGGACCTTCGCCGCGATGCGCGGCGATGATCGTTCGCCAGGTGTCGAGCAGGACTGCCTCGCGGTCGGGCGGCTTCCGCGCGCCGGCGCGCCGGGCCGCCATGTAGGGGAACTCGAAGCGGATGACTCGGATGCCCTGCCCGGCGAGCGCCGCGGCAACCTCGTTCATGAAGGGGGAGTCCATCGGAGCGCCTGCCCCGTGCGCGAAAAGGAAGCGGACGGCTCCGCTTCCGGAATCGAGAATCATGATGCCGGAAGTATGCATTCGCGTCGCCGGTTTGGAAAAGGGATAATCGAAATGGAGGCAACACAGATGAAGCCGCTCACGATCACGATTCTCATCCTCGCCCTGGCGGTTCCCCTTGCCGCCGGTTCCCTTCCCGCGGAAGGCTCCGAGGCGCCCGGATTCACGCTGACGACCGATGCCGGATCGGAGGCGAGCCTCGCTGACTACCGCGGCAAGTGGGTCGTCCTCTACTTCTACCCGAAGGACTTCACCTCCGGTTGCACCATCCAGGCGCAGGCGTTCCAGCGCGATCTCGCCGAGTACGAGAAACGCGGCGCCGTCGTTCTCGGTGTCAGCGTCGATACCGCCGACTCGCACAAGAGCTTCTGCCAGAAGGAAGGGCTGAAGTACACACTCCTTTCCGACGAGACAGCTGCCGTCTCGGAAGCCTACGGCTCGGTGATGGAGTACAACGGCGCGAAGCTCTCAGCGCGCAACACCTTCCTCATCGACCCGAAAGGCAAGATCGTGAAGGTGTTCGAGAAGGTCAAGCCGGTCGGCCACAGCGAAGCGGTGTTGGCGGCGCTGGACGCGGCGAAGTAGGAAAAAGCAGGGGCTAGGGACTAGGGGTAGGGGCTAGGAAAAACAACGGCACCATCAGAGTGGAGCAATCGTCAACCTCGGATTTGCCTTTGCCTTTTCTAGCCCCTAGCCCCTAGCCCCTAGCCC
>JBHEOL010000055.1:0-8087 GCA_046261635.1 Thermoanaerobaculia bacterium
GGCTCCATCTCGGTGGAGATCCGAGGCGCTCCCCCGGGCCTGACGATCGACGATCGCGGGACGGGAGTCGATCCAGCCGAGATTCCTTCCCTCTTTCTTCCCTTCCGCTCCGGCCGGGCGGGAGGATTCGGACTCGGGCTCGCTCTGACCAAGAAGATCGTCCTCATTCATGGGGGAACGATTGCGATGGAACCGCGTGCGGGCGGCGGAACGAGGGTGAGGATCGACCTCCCGGCGAGGAGCGGCGATTGAGGAGGGCCCCGAGCCGCCTGCCCCTCGCACTCGAGGCGGAACTGTCACCTTTCGTTACACTCTCGTGCGCTAAGGAAGTCCGACCAGATCGGGCCTAACCGAGTTAAACTTCTCATTAATATGAACTTGAAGTCCAACGAAACCCAGCGGCACCGCGGTCGCAGAAAGAGGGAGTCCATGAGCATCCCCGTCCGCAGTCGTTTCTCCCGCCAGGCGGGCGTCACCCTGATCGAAATGCTGGTGGTCCTCGGGATCATCGGAATGATCAGCGTGGTCTCGGTTCCCGCCTTCATGTCCTACTACCAGAGCAGCAAAGTGAAGTCGTCGATGCGGCAGTTCACGAACGACATGAGGGCAGCCAGGCAGCGTGCGGTGACCCGGGCGCGGCCGGTGAAGGTGTCGTTCGAGACCGGCACGACCGCGCGGGCGTACCGGATCTTCGACGGGACGGTGGGAACGGCCCCGGTCTGGACGGTCGTGGGGACACCGCGGGTGATGTCGGAAACGGTCTACCTCGACTCGGCGACGTTCGAGGACAGAGACGATCCGGCGGACGGGTTCTTCGACATCATTTTCCGGCCGAACGGGGCGATCCAGGAGGCGGATTTTCCGACCGAGACCGAGGGGGGGAAGGTGGTCACGAAGGTGACGCTCCGGACCGAGTCGGAGGTCCCCTACAACGAGTACAAGATCTATTTCGAGCGGACCGGGCGGATGTCGGTCAAGCAGTCGTCCTTCTGACGGGGAGATGAAGATGAGCAACGGATCGATTCGCACGAAGGGTCAGCGGGGGTTCAACCTGGTCGAGGTCATCATCGCGATGGCGATGCTGGGAACGGTACTGCTATCGGTCGTGACGCTCTTTGTCGCAGGCAGGACCAACGTCTACGGCGGAAAAACGATGACCCAGGGAGTCGCGGTCGCGACCCACGTCATGGAAGACCTTTCCAGCCTGAGTGCCGCCGGGGCGCTGGCCGCTTTCGGAATCGCGAACAACACTGCAGTCGGGAACGTGGACATCGACACGACGCTCACCCAGCCGACGGACCTCTACACGAACAGCGTTCTGAGAACGACGAAGAACATCACAGCCGGAACGGATCCGAATGGATATCTCCAGCGCTGGAATGACGAGATCATCAACGACAACAAGATGGCGAACGCCTACGTAGCGCTGGTGTTCACGCCGAGCAACGCCGACGCGGGCCTGACGGGAGCCGCCCCGTTCGGAAATGCCTCGGTCCTCCGCGTGCGCGCGATCGTTCGCTGGCAGGAAGGGTTCCGCTGGCGTGAAGTGCTCGTCGACACCGTGAAGACGCGGCGGCCAGCCGGCTAAGCCGGGCGGAACGAACGAGCTCGGCTCACACCCAATGCGACGCCGCGGCTGCGGCATGAATCGGAGCAGACAAAATGGAATCCCTGACGAATCGGAAGCAACAGCGAGGCATGACTCTGGCGGAAGTGCTCGTGGCAATGGCCATCTTCGCGATCATCTTCGTCGCCGCCCTCATGATCTACGACCGGAGCAATCGCGTCTTCAAGTCCGGCGTGGAGTCTGCCGAGCTCCAGCAGAACACCCGCGTTGCATTCGACAAGATGCTCCAGGAAATCCGGATGGCGGGCCATGATTACGACCGCGACGGGTTCCCGACAGCCGCCGGCGAAGCGCAGCAGCAGGACGAGCAGATCGAGTATGCGGGTCCGCGAGCCCTCACCTTCCGTGCGAACCTCGACTTCGACGAACCGGCGACGGATCGGGGCCGCGAGGCCACCCTCGAGGCGCCGAATTCCCAGTTCCCGATCGTCACGACCGGGAACGACGAGATCATCACCTACGTGCTCGAGTCGCAGACGGGAACCAATCCCGACACCGTCACCTTCTACGCGGACGTCACGGACGGTACCGTAGCAAAGCGACAGACATTCCCCGGCGGCCAGCCCGAGGACAAGATCGACATCACGGGCGTCGACCTCTGCGTCGGCGGTTGCAACAATCCTCCGTACACTCTGCTGCGCGTCACTGTCGACGATAAAGGACAGCCGGTCCGAACGCCTCTGGCAAACAACATCCGCTCGCTGGAGTTCGAGTACTTCAGCGATGCGGCGGGATCAACGGCTCTCGCGATCGCGAATGCCGGTGGCGGACAGTACAACCCCGCCTCGCCGGGCGCTAGCGCGGTTCCAAGGGCGGAACGGGGCAGGATCCGCGCAATCGGAGTGACCATCATCGGGATGTCCGAGGCCCCCGATCCCAACTTCTTCGACGCAGCCGAAACTCTGAATGCGGCTCCGCTCGATTTCACCAACTATCGCAAATACCGCCTCGAGACCCTGGTCGCGGCCAGGAACCTCGGAAAGCGCGGCATGCGGGAGCAGCAGACTGCCGCGCCCGGACCGCCGGTGCTCGACTCCGTCTGCTTCGGCTACTGCGGCGGCGTCCGCCTGAACTGGACCGCTCCTCCCGCCAATCCGGCCTTCGGATCGGTCGAGAGCTACGTAGTCCTGTGGGATTCGAACGTCGGGATGACCGACCCTCCGATCAACGCACAGCAGGTCGGCCTCACGACCACGTTCCTGCTCACGGGGCTGGACCCGAACACCACGTATCGATTCACGATCGCGGCGACCAACAGCTGGGGAACGACCTACGCGGACCCGACCATCGGCTTCGTGGAAGGGAAGGCGCTCAATGAGACGACCCCCGACCCCCCCGTGAACCTGGTCGGAACCGGCGATCCGACTCCCCTCGTTGGACAGATCGACCTGACATGGGACCTCCAGGGAACGAATGTCAGTGGCCAGGATTCGGCCACGTGCAAGACCCCGGCAGGCGCGACCAACTCGCTGGTCGTTCCCGCCGAAGCCGCGGAGATGCGCGGCATTCAAATCTGGCGGAGCTCGGACCAGAACTTCAACCCGTTGGCCTCGCCTCTCCCCGCGACCACGGTCCTGGTCGGCGAGACGACCGGGTCCGCGAGCTCGTTCACGGATCTGACCGCCCCGAGCTGCATTACTCAGTATTACCGGATCAGGGTGGTCGAGTACTGCATCGCCGATGAGGCGAACCAGAACGTCTCCCCCGCCGTGGCCTACAGCGCTTTCGAGCCGGCTGTGGGAAGCCCGGCCATTGCAGCAAAGTCGACATCGACGGCCACCCCGGCTGCGCCAACCTCCATGAGCGTCCTGTCGAGCTCCTCCTGTGCCGGAGGGAGCTGCAACGTGTTTCTCGAATGGCCGGAAGTGAAGTCGGACGACGCCGGCAATCCGCTCGGCATCGGAATTTACGACATCGACGTGACTCAGGATGGCTCTCCCTACACGACGTACAACAATGTCGATCTTTCCTCCGGCCTCTCGATCTCCGGCGGGTTGGTCCATTACACGGTTCTCAATCTGCCCCAAACGAACCTTACGACTCTCGTTCCTTACGAATATGAATTCACGGCCCGAGCGGTGAACTGTGGAACTCCGGGAGACTGGTCCCCTGCGGACAAGTTCCCGAAGTGCGATTTCGCGTCGGGCGGTACGCTCCAGGTCAGCGTTGCCGGAGCGCTGGGAGGAAACGGAACCCTCGCGACTCCCTACGAGCTCGACTCGACCGGGACCATCACCTTCACGACCAGCACGTCGGCCCCGCTCCAGTCGGTCACGGCTGTGGGTTACGTCGCGGCCGACAACACGCCGCTCGGATGGTCCGACGCCGCCACCGGGCCGGCCACGACCTTCAATCTCGGCTGGCCGGGAGGGACGGACGACACCATCTACCGAGTTGACTACTCGATCACGGATTCGACGGGGTGCGAGACCTCCGGCAGCATCTTCATCGAAGACGTCCAGGTCGGGTGTCCCTTCACCGTGCCCGTCACCTTCGGGCAGAAGCTCAGTGGGAACAACGTGAACCCGCCGCACGTCGAGCTTCAGCTGAAGAACGCCACCGCCCTCACGATTGACGTGACGAAACTCGAGTTCACCTGGAGCCAGGCGGCGGCAGGCACCACAAAGGACGTCGATATCGTAAGTCCCGTCGGCGTCCTGTTCCCGACGCCACCCAACAACCTGACGGGAGCGACCTCCTACACGGGCTCGTTCGAGACGCCCGGGACGATGGTGGCGACCGCCCCCGGCACCACATCCAACCTGGCGCCGAGCGACCAGAGCGGGAACTACATCATCCGCGTTCGATTCGACGTCCAAACGAATGCTGACCTGGGTGGCAACCCCATCACCGCCGCCACGATCCACTACAGGCTGCTGACAGATGATCCTCTGGCAGAGGACCGCACGTGCACCGTTCACCCGTAAGGAGCTCATGATGAATCGCACACTTTCGAATCGATCGGAACGAGGCTCGGCACTTCTGGCGTCGCTGATGGTGATGGTCGGCCTGTCCCTCCTGGGGCTCGCCTTCGTCACGATCTCGGAGACCGAAGGCGCGATCTCGGTCAACCAGAAAAACCTGACCCAGGTTCAGCAGGTCGCGGAGACCGGCACGAAATTCGTCATCGACTGGTTCCAGAACCCGAGGTGGGCCCTCCAGCACGGCCTGATGCCGGCCAACTCCGACGCAATCAAGCCGACAAGGACCATCAATGGCTCGACCGACAAATACAAACCGAATCTGAGCGACCGCATCGTGGATACCCCGTTCAAGCCGGCCCGGACCGACCGCTTCTATGGAAGTGAGGTTGCCCCGGATATCGTGATCAACGGCTCGACGAACCAGGCGTTTCTGAACACGCTCAACGCCGCGCTCTTCGCGTCCCCCGGCGAGACCGGCCGCATCACAGACATCCGGATCTACGCGCCCCCGATGCTCGCCTCCACGCTCAACGCGGACAACTACTGGGAGGGTGGCACCCGGCTCGGCGTGGCGACGGTTCAGGTGACTGCAACCAAGTGCCGCAACGACAGCACTGGAACACCCTGCTCGAGCACCGACACCGCCGACCGGATCATTGCCCAGAAAACGACCCGCGCCGTGCTCTCGGAATGGCCGTTTCCCGGCCCCTCGGGGCCGGTCCAGACCAACGCCGACCTGAGCACGAACGGAAATCTGCAGGTTCACTGGGGCAGGATCACTGCGACCGGCGAAATGGCGCTCGCGCGTCCCTACGGCGGCCTCCCCTATCACGATGCCTATAACCGGGTCCGCTACGAATACGGGTACGTGGACCCGGCTCACGGCGCCGGAAACGACCCATGGCCCACCGATCCGGCCTCGACCGATTTCAAAATGCGATACGACTGGATCAATGAGCTCATGACCCGCGAGATCCGCGATCCCTGGTGGGAAGCCTGGAGCCGCAGCGACTATCTCGGCGACGGAAACGGCGGCCCGTTCCAGCCGAACAAGTACGACGATCCGACCAAAGATCTCTTCACCTGGGGGGCTCAGGGAACCTGTAACATCTGCCGCACGATCTTCCAGTTCCAGACCCAGAACCTCCCTTCCGATCAGAAGGATGTTCTCTTCCCGAAGATCGACTACGATTTCTGGAAGGACATCGCGATCTCGGGCGACGATCAGGACACGATTTTCTATCTCCAGCACGCGGGAGGAGCGAACTTCCGCGATCGGAACGGCACGGTGCTGTCCGCCTATGACTGGATCAATGTGAACAGCACGGCCGCGGGCGCGCCCAAGACTGCTGGCTTCTATTTCTTCGACACCGCAAACGGGCTCAACCCGCAGAATGGCGGCCCGGGGATTCTGACTCCCACGCTGACGATGAATTCATCCACTTTCGGCGGCGGACAGATGCAGGGATTCATCTACCTCAACATGCAAAAATGGGACGCATCCGGTGGCGGAACCGGGCCGCCCCTCGGGTGGTATCAGATGCCCGGCGAGCCTTATCGCGACATCGGTTACTGGAAGGTCAATGCCGCCGGGACGGACTGGGAGGATGACGGCTCCGGAGGCAAAGTCATCGAAGGAGCGAACTCGGGCGACTGGACCTTCCAGGACGTCAATGGGAACGGAGTCTTCGATCCCTGGTTCGCGACGCGCACCATCGCGAGCGCTCAGACCGGCGGAAACATCAACAACGTGAACTTCCCCGTGTTCTGGTACCCCGGTTGTACGATCGGGACGAACTGCAGCGAGCCCCACGAGCCCTACATGAACCTCCGGTATCCGACGGTTGCCACGGATAGCGTTTACTTTTCGTGGGACGGGACTGCGAACCGCCGGTCCAAGAGGACCAATACCGGTCTTCCGACGGGTAGCCCGGTCACCTGCAACGTCGGCTCCTCGAACGACGATTGCACCTCGGACTATTACGACGAGGACGGTGCGATCGTGCAGCTCGACCCGATCCTGAACGGCGTGCTTTACCTCGAGGGGATTTTCGAGCAGACCGGCAACATCCACTACTTCGGGTCGGTGCTCGTTCAGGGCGACGCCAGCAAGGCCGGTACGCCGGACGTCTGGTTCGACGAGCGCCTCATCAAGGGAGACTGGCCTCCGCCGGAGTTCAACTTCCCCCGGGTCTACGTGGCCGCTCTCCAAACGGACTGATCCTCTGATCCGGCGGTCCCCCGCGGGGACCGCCGGATTTCTTTCCCCGCTTCTCTCCAGCCGTAAATATTCAATCTCTCCAGAACGTTACGCCCGATCGCCCGTCGAAAAGACGGACGCCGTACGCATGCCCAGCTTTACATTCAGAGTCGGTACTCAGGACGGACAGATCCTCGAGCGGAAGGTCGAATCGATGAATTTCGACGCCGCCAGGGAGGAGCTCCGCCAGCAGGGGCTGCACGTTTTTTCGGGAAAACGCTCCGGGATCAAGCTCCGGGACCTGATCCCCCGCTCGCGGAAGATCATCTCGACCGAGAAGTTCCTCCTGTTCAACCAGGAGCTCGCGGCCCTGATCCGGGCCGGGCTGCCAATCCTCCAGAGCCTCGACCTGATGCTCGAGCGCCAGCGGATCCCCCAGTTCAAGGCCGTGCTGACCGACATCCGCGACAAGGTCCAGTCGGGGGTCGCCCTGTCCGACGCGTTCGCCGCCTACGGAGATGCCTTTCCCGCGATCTACTCGACCTCGCTCCGCGCCGGGGAGCGCTCGGGGGACATCGAAGGGGTGCTTCGCCGCTTCATCAAGTACCAGCGCCTGCTGGTCACGCTGAAGAAAAAGGTCACCAGCGCCCTCGTCTACCCGATCGCCCTGGTCTTCATCTCGATCGCGATGATTTTCGTGATGCTGACCGTCGTCATCCCGAAATTCAGCGAGTTCTACGAAGGGTTCAGCGCCGAGCTCCCTCCTCTCACGCAGCTCCTCATCGACGTGGCGTTCTTCCTGAGGAACAACGTCCTGATCGTCGTAGTGGGTCTTGTTCTGGCTTTTTTTCTCCTTCGCGCGTGGACTCGAACCGATTCGGGCCGAAAAGGGATTGACGCGGTCAAGATCCGGATTCCGTTCGTCGGCGGGGTTCTCCGGCGCGTGGCCATCATGCAGTTCACCCAGTCGCTGGCGACCCTGCTCGGCGGTGGGACGCCCATGGTGCCGGCGATCGAGATCGCCTCCCAGTCGGTGACGAACAAGATGATCGGGGGGAGGCTGGAGACCCTGATCCCGAAAGTCAGGGAGGGGCAGCCGCTGTGGCGCTCGCTCGAGGAGACCGGGGTCATCAGCGATCTGGCGGTCGAAATGGTGAAAGTCGGTGAATCGACGGGAGCGCTCGTCGAAATGCTGCAGAACGCGAGCGAGTTCTACGACGAGGAGATCGAAACCTCCCTCACGCGCGCGATGTCCCTGATCGAGCCGGCCATCCTGGTGCTTCTGGGAGTGGTCATCGCCGTGCTCCTTTACGCGTTTTACCTTCCGCTGTTCGAG
>JBHEOL010000005.1:0-22766 GCA_046261635.1 Thermoanaerobaculia bacterium
CCTCGACGTTCGCGCCCAGCTTCCGCAGCTCCGAAGCGAGGACCGCGAGCCGGTCCGACTCCTTGATCCGGAGGTGAGCGGCTCCGGTGATCTCCACCGGCGAGGATGCGAGCGGCGCGATGGCCGCGAGAGTCGGGACGATATCCGGAGTCGAGGAACAGTCGAATGATCCGCCGCGGAGAGCGCCCTCCTTGCGGGCGATGGCCGAGTCGCCGGCGGTGGACGTTCCCGCGCCCATCTTCGAGAGAATCTCGAGAAACGCACGGTCCCCCTGCGCCGAGTCCGTCCGCAGGTTGGTGACGGTCATTTCGCCCAGAATCGCACCGGCTGCGAGCCAGTAGGACGCCGAAGACCAATCGCCCTCCACCACATAGCGGGCAAGCGGTTGTACGGGTCCGCGGATGCGGAACCTGCCGGGCTGGTCTTCTTCGACCTCGACTCCGAAATCGCGGAGGATCGCGGCGGTCAGGTCGATGTAGGAGCGCGAGCTGCGCGCCGCGGTGCGCAGCGCCATGCCGTCCTTGAGCGATGCGCCGCCCATCATGAGTGCGGAAACGAACTGGCTGGACCGGTCGCCGTCGACCTCGATCTCGAATCCCCCTCGCATCATCCTGCCCCGGATGCGGATCGGCGGGAATCCTTCCTTCTCGAGATACTCGACCTCGGTGTCGAGCATGCGAAGCGCGTCGACGAGCTCCTCGATCGGGCGCTCGTGCATCCGGGCATCGCCGCGAAGGATGAACCGGCCCGGCGTGAAGGCCAGCCAGCCTGCGAGAAATCGCATGGCAGTGCCGGCGTTGCCGACGAACAGCTCCACCTCGTTCGCCGACATCGTCTTCCGCTCTCCGATCGTGACGGCGTCGCGGAACGAGCCGCCCGTCTCGAACCCGATCTTCCGGATGGCATCGAGCAGATAGCGCGGATCGTCCGAGTCGAGCGGTCGCTCCACGGTGGTCTCCCCTTCGGCCATTGCCGCCAGGAGGAACGCGCGCGCGGTCAGTGACTTCGACGGGGGGGCTTCGACGCTGCCGCCGAGTGAGCCGATGCGGGGAATCGCTTTCATGGGGCGATCTTAGTGCAAGATCCCGTGGCCGGGACTTTCCAGTCCCGGCTTTCGTGCCACGGAGCGCCATGCCGCAGATGTGGCTGAACGTGCTAGATGTCGAGGACGAGTCGGTCGTAGGCCAGATGGACGCCCTCGGGGAGGGTTGCTTCGACCGTGTCGTGATCGATGTCGTGGGCGAGGTGGATGAGCCAGGTGGTCTTCGGCCCGATGCGGCGGGCCGCCTCGATCGCCTCGTCCAGGATGAAGTGGGTCGGATGGGGCGGCCCCAGGCGCAGGCCGTCGAGCGCGAGAACCTCGACGCCTTCGAGCAGCCGTTCCGTCTCGGGCGGGATCCCGTTGGTGTCGGTGATGTAGGCGAACTTCCCGATGCGGTAACCGAGAATCGTCCACTCGCCATGGGCGACCGGCAGTGGGACGATGGGGATTCCCTCGTGGTCGAACGGGCCGTCGATCTCCCGAAGGTCGATCTGTGGCTTCCCCCCGCCGAGCTGGGTGTTCGTGTCCCAGATATAGCTGAAGGCGCGTCTGATGGCTTTCGCGGTCATCGGATTGGCGTAGGCCACGAGTGCGCGCCGCTGGAAGAAATTGAACGGCCGGACGTCGTCGAGCCCCATCAGGTGATCGGCATGCGAGTGGGTGAACAGGACGAAGTCGAGGTGGCTGACCGGATCGCGCAGCAACTGCAGGCGCAGGTCGGGGGTCGTGTCGATGAGGAAGATCCTGCCGTCCATCTCGATCTTGACCGACTGCCGGAGGCGGTTGTTCTTCGGGTGACCGGACGTGCAGATCGCGCAGCGGCAGCCGACGACCGGGACGCCCGTCGACGTTCCGGTTCCGAGGAAGGTGACCCGCATCAGGGAACCTCGAACCAGTGCTTGCCCGAGGAGGAGTCGATGACGAGAGCTTCACCGTTGTCGAACCAGGCAGGGAGGACGATGACCTTCGCAGTGCCATTCGCCTCGATGACGTGTTTGTGATGGAAGTGGCCGAATATGACCACGTCGTATCCCTCTTTGCGGCGTGCCGTGCCGAACCGCACCATCTGCTCGACGGGAAGCCTCACCTTGTGCTTGAAGTTCGAGGAGGCCAGCTTGCGCTCGACTCCGTCGACGAACCGCCGCGCGACTCCTCTCGGGACGAGCTTGACGCCGACCCGGGTGACGAAGTTCTTCGACGCCAATCTCCAGAAGCGATAGGGGAGGTCGCGGTCGTTGATCATGTCGCCGTGAATGACGAAGTACCGGACCGCCCCGGCGGCGATCTCGAGCGAGTCTTCAATCCGGCTGACCGACTCCTCGGCCGCCGATCCGCGAATGAAGAAATCGCGGTTTCCCTCGACCCATACGACCTCGACGCCGCTGTCCCTCAGTGCCTTCAACCGCCCGAGAAAGCGCGACACGGCAGGTGTGATGAACTTCGGCTCGCCGATGTAATAGTGGAACACGTCGCCGTTGAGCAGGAGCATCCGAGGCCGGCGGGCCTCGAGCCGGTCGAGCCAGGCGAGCATTTTCTGCTCGTCACCGTCCGAGAGGCCGACGTGGGAATCACCGAGAATCCAGATGTTCCCTTCGCCACTCATGAGCCGAGCTCCTTCATCGCCGTTTCGAACTCCTCGAGCGCCGCTCTCCCGTACAGGCAGAACGTCACGCTGCGCAGCCTGGCCTCACCCGGGTCGAACGTGCTCACCGTTCTCAGCATGATCCGTGCGCAGCGGTCCATCGGGTAGCCGAATATCCCGGTCGAGATCGCCGGGAAGGCGATCGATTCGGCTCCGAGCTCCACCGCGCGCTCGAGCGCCGCCCGCGTCGCACTCTCCAGTTTCCGGTCTTCATCGCCCTCGCCCATACGGGGGCCGACGGCGTGAATGACCCATTTCGCCGGCAGGCTGCCCGCACCCGTGGCGGCTGCTCCTCCTGTCGGGACGAAGCCGATGCGGTCGCTCTCGTCCTGAATACACTGGCCACCGCGCCGCACGATGGCTCCGGCGACTCCCCCGCCATGCTGGAGTCCCGAGTTCGCTGCGTTGACGATCGCGTCGACCTCGAGAGTCGTCAGGTCCCCCTCGATGATCCGGATTTCCATGCTCGCGCTCTTCACAGGTCGGTTCGCAGTGTATCCCGTGGATTGCCTTCGTACGCGCTCTCGATTTCCTCGATCGCTCCCGTGGCAGCTTCGGGGACACTCCGGGGCACGACCACGTACACCTTGTAGTAGTGATCGCCGCGCTCTCCTCCCTTTCCCCGGGGGACGCCCTTCCCCGTGAGGCGGAAGGTCTGCCCCGACTGCGTGCCGGGGGGGATTTTCGCGCGGACCATCCCCTGGATCGTCGGCACCTCGATCTCCGCTCCGCGAATGGCTTCGCCGATGGTGACGGGGATCTCCGTGTGAATGTCCGCGCCCTTGTGATGGAAGAAAGGGTGGGGTCGAACGTGAATCAGAAGGAGGAGGTCTCCGGCGGGGCCGCCCCCCGTCCCGCCTCCTCCTTTTCCGGATAGGCGGATCTTCTGCCCCTGGCGTACTCCTTCCGGGATCTTGACGCGGATGGTCTCGGGAGAGGTGACGATCCCCGACCCGGAGCAGGTGCGGCAGACGGTGGAGCCGGTGTGGCCGAGTCCGCCGCAGGAGGGACATTCGCGCTGGCGGGAGAGGGAGAGTTGAACCGTGGTCCCGCGAATCGCATCGCGAAAATCGATCGTCGTCTCGGCTTCCAGGTTGGGTCCTCGCCGCGGAGCAGACTGGAAGCCGCCCCCCTGTCCTCCGCCGAAAAGGTCGGAGAAAATGTCGCGGAAATTGCCGGAACGGGGCCGATGGGAGCGTTGTCTTCCTCCGCCGACCCCGAGGTCCTCGAAGTCGAAACTGAATCCGGCGAAGGGACCGCCGGGGGCGAACGGATCGCCCTGGGGGCCATAGTTGAACGCGTCGCGGCCGTGGCGGTCGTATTGCGCGCGCTTTTCCTTGTCCGACAGAACGGCGTACGCCTCGGAGGCTTCCTTGAACTTCGCCTCGGCGTCCTTGTCGCCCGGGTTGACGTCTGGATGAAATTTGCGGGCGAGCTTGCGATAGGCCTTCTTGATTTCGTCTTCGGTGGCGGATTTCTTCACCCCGAGAATGTCGTAATAGGTTCGATCGGCCATGTCAGTCGCCAGCAGGCGGTGCCTTCGGCGTCTTCCCCTCGTGTCGGGTCGGCGCCCGGGAACTGTGTGATAAAAGCATACTCAAAGTTGGTCGGACTCGTGCAAATCCACGGAAGTCCGACTCTTTCAGCGAAACACGATTGATGCCATGATCAGATCATCCGCACTCCGCAACGTTCTCTCTCTGGTGCTCGCAGGTGGCATGGGCGAGCGCCTGTATCCGCTGACGCGGGACCGGGCAAAGCCGGCCGTGCCCTTCGGTGGACGCTACCGCATCATCGATTTCGCCCTCAATAACTTCGTGAACTCCGGCTTTTTCAAGGTGAAGGTCCTCACGCAGTTCAAGTCCAGCTCTCTGATCGAGCACATCACCCGCGTCTGGCGTCTGGTGCCGGAGATCGGCCAGTACGTGGAGGTGATTCCAGCGCAGATGAGGCGAGGACCGTTCTGGTTCCGAGGGACGGCGGACGCGGTCTATCAGAACCTGGAGCTGATCTTCGACGAGCAGCCCGACCAGGTCTGCGTGTTCGGCGGGGATCACATCTACAAGATGGATGTGCTGCAAATGCTCGAGTACCACCTCGACGTGAACGCGGACCTGACGATTGCGACGATTCCGGTTCCGCTATCCGAGGCGCACCATTTCGGGATCGTCGAGGTGGACGACACCCACCGGGTGACGGGCTTCGTGGAGAAGCCGAAGGACGGGGCGAAGACGATGCCGGGGCGGCCGGACATGGTGCTCGCATCGATGGGAAACTACATCTTCAAGTCGAAGGTGATGATCGACGTGCTGGAGCACAATGCCCTGCGCGACGCGGCGCACGATTTCGGCAAGGAGATCGTCCCTGAGATGTACCCGCAGATGAACGTCTACGCGTACGACTTCGCGACGAACAAGGTACCCGGCGAGACCGGGCGGAGCCGGGGGTACTGGCGGGACGTGGGGACGGTGGACGCGTACTTCGAAGCTTCCATGGATCTGGTCGAAGTCAACCCGATTTTCAATCTCTATAACGGCCGCTGGCCGGTCCTTTCGGCGAACCATCAGCTCCCGCCCGCGAAATTCGTGTTCGCCGACCAGGACTCACACCGGATCGGCCTCGCGACGGACTCGCTCGTCGCGGACGGCGCGATCATCTCGGGCGGCACGCTGAACCGCTCGATTCTCTCGTCTCGGGTGAAGATCAACTCGTTCTCGCATGTCGACGAGTGCATTCTGATGGATGGAGTCGATGTGGGGCGGCACGCGCGGCTGCGCAGGACGATCGTCGACAAGGGCGTTCGGATTCCGCCGAACGCCGTGATCGGCTATGACGTGGAGCTCGATCGGAAGCGTTTCACGGTCACCGATTCGGGCATCGTCGTGGTTCCCAAAGGACTCACGATCGCCGAAGCTGAAGAAGGGGAGAGCGAATGAGCCAGGGAAACGGGCGGAGAGCGGACGATCGGGCCGCGGATGAGCTGCGGCCGGTCGTGATTCGTCCAGGATGGGTCAAGCATGCGGAAGGGTCGGCGCTGATCGAGATCGGCGAGACCCGCGTGCTCTGCACGGCGAGCGTCGAAGAGAAAGTTCCACCCTTCATGCACCGCTCCGGCCGCGGGTGGGTCACGGCGGAGTACGGGATGCTTCCGCGGGCGACTCACGACCGGTCGGCGCGCGAGGCCGCTCGCGGCAAACAGGGAGGCCGGACCCTCGAGATCCAGCGCCTCATCGGCCGCTCGCTCCGCGCCGCGATCGATCCTGAGCTCCTCGGCGAGCGAACGGTCATTCTCGATTGCGACGTGCTTCAGGCCGACGGCGGGACGCGCACGGCTTCGGTCACGGGCGCCTATGTCGCCCTCTGCCTCGCACTCGGCAAGCTCTATCTCGGCAAGCGCCTCGCGAGCTGGCCGGTACGGGAGTGGGTCGCCGCCGTTTCGGTCGGCCTCGTCGATGGAGTCCCCGTGCTCGACCTCAGCTACGAGGAAGACTCGCGCGCGGAGACCGACATGAACGTCGTCGCGACCGAGAAGGGGCAGTTCATCGAGCTGCAGGCCACGGCCGAGAAGGGGAGCTTCACCGACGAGCAGATGCACGACCTGCTGGCGCTCGCCCGAAGCGGCATCACGACCCTCGTCGAGAAGCAGCGGGAGATTCTCGATCCGATCGTCTCCCAGGTGGAGTCGTTCGCACTCGAGCGCCTGAATCGCAAGTTCCGGTAGCCCGGCGAGCCGTGCCCCGTGGCGGAGGATCCTTTCCTCCGCCTGAGCATTCCGGATAGAGGTCCGTCAGGGGGCTCGTCGGGATTCCGGTCCCCCGGCGGAGGAAAGGATCCTCCGCCACGACGTCATTCGATCATGCCGGTCGTCGGGCTCGAAGCGGTCGCGTAGAGCTTCCTCTCGATGCGGCCCGACAGGTACGCGAGCCGTCCCGCCTTGACCGCATAGTTCATCGCCGTGGCCATCGAGACGGCGTCCTTCGCTCCGGCGATGCCGGTATTCATCAGCACCGCGTCGGCGCCGAGTTCCATCGCCAGCGCAGCATCGGAGGCCGTGCCGACACCCGCGTCGACGATGAGTGGGATCTTCGCGAACTCGCGGATGATCATCAGGTTCGCCGGATTCCGGATGCCAAGGCCCGAGCCGATGGGCGCGGCGAGCGGCATCACAGCCGCGCACCCCATGTCCTCGAGCCGGCGACACGCAACAGGGTCATCTCCGATGTAAGGGAGGACCGTGAAGCCGTCCTTCAAGAGGATCTCCGCTGCCTTGAGCGTCTCGGCGGTGTCGGGAAAAAGTGTTCGCTGGTCGCCGATGACCTCGAGCTTGATCCAGTCCGAGATTCCGACCTCGCGCGCCAGACGCGCATAGCGAATCGCCTCCTCGGCGGTGTAGCAACCGGCCGTGTTCGGCAGGATCAGGTACTTGTTCCGGTCGACGAAATCGAACAGCTTCGGCTGGTTCGGATCCGCGACCGAGGTGCGGCGGACCGCGACCGTCACGATCTCGGCCCCGGAGGCTTCGATGGCCTCGGCCATCAGTTCCATCGTGGCGTATTTGCCCGTTCCGACGATCAGGCGGGACTGGAACTCACGGCCCCCCAGGCGGAAGGGATCGGACTTCGTTTTTGGCTCGACGATAGTGGACATCGGGAGATTCTCCTTATGAGGGTGAGGCCGCCCGTTCCCAACGCGGGCTCCGGGGTGAAACTTCCGGTTGTGTGATGGTGGCAGAGGATCCTTTCCTCTGCCAGCCGTGCCACGCAAGCGACGAGCGAGTCGTTACGGGAGCCTGTGCTTCGAAGTTACGGCTCCAAGGCTGGATGCGATCGCGCTTCGAAGTGCCGAGGGCGGAGGATGAATCCTCCGCCACTATTTGCCGGCGTAGAGATCGATCACTCGCTGGATCGCCCGGTCACAGACGCGGCAGAAACCGACCCGGTCGCGCGTGAACATGATGCAATCCGCCTGGGGCCGGTACAAGCCGGTCGGCTCGTACGACGCGCCCTCGAACGCTCCCACCACGCCCGCGTGCTTCTCGGCGGAGAGGAACGCTTCCTCCCAGGCCTGCTGCTTGCGGAACAGCCGCGCGAGCGCCTCCTCCGAAGCTCCCGCGGCGCGCAGCTCCGCGCGCTCCTTTTGAGCCGCGCGGCTGTGCTTTTCGAATTCTGCCTTTCGCCACGGCGTCGGGATCGGTATTCCGGCCGCGACCAGATCCTTCCACTTCAGATTGTCGGGATCGTGGAGGGCGGTGATGTTCGGCTCCCACGGCTCGGGATGAAACGCCGCTCCGGTCTCGTACGCGACGGGTGAGGTGTAGTACTCGTCTCCCAGGCCGGCGAAGTGATGGCCGAACTCATGGACGACGAGGTAGTCGGCGAAGTCGTTCTGCGCCGCGGCGGTGGAATGCAACCCGTAGATGCCGCCGCCCCCGTATTGGTCTTCGTTGACGAGGATCTCGACGAATTCGTAAGGGGCAGCTGAGGCGACGTCCCGGAGAGCCCGGTTGTCGAGAGTGAGCACATAGCGCTCGGAATCGAAGATGTTGTACTCGACCGACATGGGGGTCCGGCGGTTCTGGCCGGCGCGGACGCGGTGGACGCCGCTCTCCGCTGACGGAGGAGCGATCGCGCGGACATTGAAGTCGCCCCGGCGGCTCTTGAAGGGCTCGATCGAGAAGAGGTAGTCGGCGAGGCGCCGCGCATCGGCCTGGAACTTCCCGATCTCGGAGCTGGCGTACCCCTCGCCGAGGAAGAGGAGGTCGACCTTCTCCTCGGGAGGGCCGCTCTCGAACACGGTGTAGACCTCGGCGAGCGGGGCGAGAGAGCCACGGTTGACCTGGCGCGAGGCCGGGTCGATCACCGTCGTCCAGATCGGAGCGAAGGAGCTCTGCACGCCCCTCTTTTCCAGAATCACCTCGACCGCTCCCTTCGGCCACGGAAAGCGGAGCGACTCGTGGAAGGTCTGATGGCGCGTCTTCGCGTCGGGCGTCGTTTCCCATTCCCCGTAGATCGAGGAGAAGCCACGGCTGTAGATCTCCGAATGAGTCGCCAGATCCCGGACCACGAACCGGTACTTCCCGAGGTCGAGGGTGTCGATGAGCCGATGATCGCGTGGCCCCGCCCACGATCCGTCGTTGACCACGCGGTCGAGGCTGATGATCTCCTCGCCCATCCCTCCGGTGTGGAAGTAATCGACCCTCATGGTGCGGGGCTCGAAGTGGGCGTCGAATGCGGGCTCGTGCGCGAGAGCGGACGCGGCGACGAGCAGAGCGGTAGCGAAGAAGAGCGCCGGGATTCTCATGAAACCGAATCTTAACGTTTTAGGGGTGGGGAAGGAGGGGGAGGGGGCTAGAATCGAAAGATGCCGCGCCTCGGGTTTCTCCTCGCCGCGATTCTGTTCGCGACGGTCGCTCTCTCTCAGGAAGTCAAACCGATTTTCGAGATCACGGTCGAGAGGTATCTACTCGACCTCTATGTCACGGATGACAGCGGGGAGCCGATCGACGATCTCCGGCCGATGAACTTCCGGGTGAAGCTCGACGGGCAGCCCGTGGAAATCGAGGCTGTGGAGTTCATCGACGCGACCCTCCCGCAGCCCGATGTTTCGATCCTTGACGATGCCAGCGACCGCGATCTCGAGCCCCCCCGGCCGCGCGGCCGGCTCCTGGTTCTCTTCTTTCAGACCGACTTCCAGAGAGCGAGCTCCCGGATCAGCGGTCACATGAAGATGATCGACTACGCGCAGAAGCTCGTCGACGGTCTTCAGCCTCACGATCGCGCGGCTGTCGTCCAGTTCGACTCTCATCTGAAGGTGAGGGAGGACTTCACGAGCGATAAGGCGAAACTCCGGAGGGCGATCGAGCAGAGCGTTCGCATCGATGATCCCGGGAGGCCGGAGCGTGTCCCGGCGCCCTCGCTCATGTCCCGTCTCGAAGAGCAGGAGATGAAGCGCGCGGCGAGTCCTGAGAAGGCCCTTTTTCTCCTCGGAAACGCGCTGCTGCCGATCCAGGGGCCGAAGTCGCTCATTCTCTTCGGCTGGGGCCTGGGGCGATACGGCTCGGGAGGCGTGACCATGATCCCCGACTACTTTCCCGCGCGGCGGGCACTCGAAGCCTCGCGTACGGCCGTCTTTTCGATCGACATCAGTCAGTCGAGCTTCCACTCGCTCGAAGTGGGCCTCAAGACGGTCTCGAAGGAGACCGGTGGCTTCTACGCGAAGACGGACGTTTTCCCCGAGATCGCGATGGGCCGCCTCGACCGGACGCTCTCGTCGCGATACGAGCTCTCGATCAAGCGGCCCCCGGATCTTCCGCGCGGTCTCCACGAGGTCGAGGTCGAAGTCGTCGGCCGAAAGGGCGCGCGGGTGCTCGTGCGCGAGACCGTCGAGGACAAGGGGGATGAGGCAGGTCAGGAGTCAGAAGGCAGAAGTAAAGCAAGTCAGGAGTCAGAAGGCAGAAGGCAGAAGTAAGAGCAAAGGCCAGAGCCTCCGTCGTACTGAGCGCCGTTCGAGCGAGGGCCGCGTTTGGCCGCGTGACTTGGTTTTGACCTTACTTCTGCCTTCTGCCTTCTGCCTTCTGCCTTGCTTCTTTCATCCCCCTGCTTCGGCGAGCGTGGCGGCGCCGCGGTCGTCGCGGAGGGTGATCAGGGCGCGGATGACGAGGTAGATCGCCAGACAGATCAGCGAGCCGGCCGCGAGGGCGTTGATCATCGCGACGTCGAGCCCGCGGCTGACCGCGAAGTTGGCCCAGGTGAGTTTCGCGAGCGCCCACAGCGTGATGACGAGGACGAAGAGCATCGGGAAGAGAGTGAACCCGATCCGGTGGCGTGCCTGCCTGAGCCAGACGGTGATCGCGAGAAGCGTGAGGGCGGCGAGAAGCTGATTCGAGGCGCCGAAGAGAGTCCAGAACCGTACCCAGCTCCCCTCGGGGGCAAAGGATACGAAGTACACGGGAAGGGCGACGGTCAGCAGCGTCCCGGCGATGGCACCCTTCATCGTCCGCCATCCGAGGATCTCCTGCACGATGTAACGGCCGAGCCTCGTCGACACGTCGAGCGTGTCGAAGACGAAGGTGGTGAAGGCCATCGCCCCGAAGGTGATCGCGAAATTCAGGTGCTCCTCACCGATGACCAGAGTCATGAAGCGTCCGATCCCGTTGCCATAGATCGTGCCCGGTTTCAGCCCCGCGAGTCCTTCATCCGCGACGATCATCACGGTGACCAGCGCGATCAGGGCCACAAATCCCTCGGCGAGCATCGCTCCGTAGCCGATCGGTTTCATGTCCGTCTCGCGGTCGATCTGTTTCGATGTCGTCCCGGAACAGACCAGGCCATGGAAGCCGGAGCAGGCCCCGCACGCGATGGTGACGAACAGGAAGGGGAAGAGCGTGCCGGTCATCCCGCCGACGTCCCAGGACCGGAACGCGGGCTGCTCGATGTCGTAACCGCCGAGGAAGATTCCGATCACGCCGAGACCGAGGGCGAAGTAGAGGACGAAGCCCCCGAGATAACCCCGGGGCTGGAGCAGGGCCCAGACCGGAACCATCGAGGCGATCGCGCAATAGAGGAGGATGAGGAGTCCCCAGTTCCTCGCATCCATGATCAATACGGTGGAGATCATGGTGCCGGCCCAGACTGCGCCGAAGGTGGCGGGGACGAAGATCACGGTGAGGAGCCAGAGCGGGGGATTGAGAAAGCGCTGGATGATCCCCATGAGGATCGCGAGGAGTAGATAAAGGACGCTGGCGGCGGCAACCGCGCCACCCGGGTTGAAGCGGACCTGAGCGCCCACCAGCTCCTCGGTGGTGCCCACGAAACTCCCGGCCGTGATGTCGGCGAAGGCGACGATGACGTAGACGAGAGCGATCCAGATGAACAGCATCATCGCGATTCCGGCGCGTCGGCCGAGGTGTTCGCGGACGATCTCGGCGATGGATTGAGCGCGGTGACGAACGGATGCCACGAGTGCCGCGAAGTCGTGGACGGCTCCGATGAGGACGACTCCGAGGGAGATCCAGAGCAGGCACGGGAGCCACCCGAATGCCTGGCAGGCGATGATCGGGCCCGCGATCGGGCCTGCCGCGGCGATCGCGGAGAAGTGCTGGCCAAAAAGATAAAAGCGCCTGGCCGGGACGAAATCGACGCCATCGTTGAGGCTTCTCGCCGGCGTGTTACGCGCATCGTCGATGGTGAACTGACGTGCGATCCAGCCGCCGTAGAGGCGATACCCGATCGAAAGAAAAGCGATGAACGCGATCGCGATAAGGGTCAGTTGCACTCAGCCCCCACGAAGCTCAAAGGTGGCGATATTGTAGCAGTGGCGCGGGTTTGCGAGCGCTTCGCCATCTTCGACTCGAGCCGTTCGCACCGAGTGCGATGGTATCGCGCGAGACTCGACGACGCTCGCGCGAAACGTGCGCGTCGTCTTCGAATGTCGTCTTCGAAACTCGAACGCACTTGCCTCGAAAGCGATTCGATGATCGACGATCGATCGTCGAGAGCTCCCTTCCACGCGATCGTCACTTGAAAAAAATTGCAGTTGACTCTCTACGAAATGTAGAAAGATGAACGCGAATGCCGTACTATTGTTTGCAAGGTGGTTCGATCGAACGAGCGATCGTGAGATCGAAGGTGATCCAAACGCGATGAAGTCATTACGGTTTTTCGGTCCCTGGGTGGATGAGACGAGGATGGTCGAGTCGAATTGACTCGGCTGATCCGAAGAGAGGAGGACCAAATGGCTACTAAGAAAAAAGCTGCTAAGAAGTCGGCGAAGAGGAAGGCCCCCAAGAAGGCCGCCAAGAAGTCGACCAAGAAAGCTGCTAAAAAGAAATCACCTGCTAAGAAGAAGTAACCTCGAGCGTTTTGGATTTACCGCTGGAGGCCGCGCCTTGTATCTCCCGGTGGTGTGCAGCGTGGCCTCCAGTCCCCTTACCTTCTGATTCAAATCTCAAGCAATCTGGTTTCCGCTCCGACCTCGCGATCAACGCGAAGGCGGAGCCTTGGGAAGGCGAGGGGCTAGGGACTAGGGGCTAGGGGCTGGGAAAGGCAGAAGCAAGGGGCTAGGGACTGGGGGCTAGGGGCTAGGGAAAAACAACGGCAACATCAGAGCCTGGCAATCGTCAGCCTATGAACTTGCCTTTGCCTTTCCTAGTCCCTAGCCCCTGGCCCCTAGCCCCTAGTTCGGGAACGGCATGTCGCGGCGGTCCATCATCTCGCGGAGAGGAACGTCCCACACTTCGACCCGGTGGCCCCCGACCATCGCCGGCTCTTCGCGGAGCTTGCGCTCCGTTCCGCTGCCTGGAACTCGGACGACGATCTTTTCCGGCTCGAGGATCTCGAGTCGGTCGGGGTAGAGCTTCAGCCCCGGCACGAAGACATCCGCGTTCGGCGGAATGTCCCGAAGCGCGAGTTGTACGAGCGGGACGCCCGGCGCCTGGAAGTTGACGAGCAGATCTCCCGGCGGCGAATCGAGAATGATGAAGGAGCCGCTGTCGAGAATTCTCCCCGATGCGTAGGAGACTCCCTCGACGCTCAGGGTCGTCTCCTCCAGGAGCTGTTGCTGATACGAGCTTCGGCGCTGACTGAGATCCGTCACGGCAAAGGTGCCGCCCGGCGCGGGCTGACCGATATCGATCTCCGAGACCCAGCCGCGGATGCTGATCGGCCCTCTCCGGAAACTGCCGCGCCCTTCTCTGTCGGCCGACTCCCCGCCGCCGCAGGAAAGAAGAAGGATGGAGACTGGCAGGAAGAGAAAAGCTCCGAGACGTTTCATGCGCCCATGGTACTCCGCCGCATGGCCGGGCGATCGCCCCTCCCTGCCCGCGCGGGGGGGCGGTATAGACGATCGGCGGCGCGCTGGCCATAATACAAAGAACTTATGGGTGACCTGACGAGACGGGCGGGTGGGGTGATGAAGAGAATTCTGTTGGTGATCGCGATCGCCGGTGTGGCTGCCGTGTCCGCAGGGCGTGCGCAGACGGTCTCGGCTACGCTGAAAACGCAGACCGGGGAGCGGTCCATCCGGGTCGCCGAGCAGTCGGGCAACCTCTTCCTTTCCGCTGAAGAGATGATCGCGGCGTTCGGCGGCACTCTGACGGGCAGCCGGCAGGGATATCGGATCGAGCTCGCGGGGCATACGGCCGGCTTCACCGCCGAGAGCCGGTTCGGCGCCTCGGGGGACGAGTTGATCGAAATGCCGACCGCCCCGATCTTCATCGAGGAGACTCCTTTCGTTCCCTGGCACTTCTTCCGCGACCTTCTGAGAATCACCTCCGATCTCGATCTCATCTGGGATGCAGGGGCGAGGGTGTTCGAGGTCCGCCGGTTCCGGCTCGATGCGGTCGAGGTGGAGATCAGCGTCGTCAACATCGAAGAGATGACGAAGATCGTCGTGCAGTTTCCGGGACAGATCGACTACACCGTCCGGCGTGAGGGGAGTGCGTACATCCTCCAGACGCCGAACCCGATTCGCACCCGGGCGGCCGACCAGACGTTCACCTCGCCACTTCTCGACCGGATTCTCGTGCGGGACAATCAGATCGTCGTGAACCTCGCTTCCGCGGACGTCGCCGGCGATGCGTACGCGATCGACAACCCGTTCCGGGTCGTCCTCGATCTTCAGAAGTCCGCCGGATTGCTTCCCGGTCCCCAACCCTCCACGCCTGGCTCGATCCGGAGAGCTCCGCATCTTCCGGGGGTCCGGACGATCGTTCTCGACCCTGGCCACGGCGGCAAGGAAGTCGGGGCGATCGGACCGAACGGGCTGGTGGAGAAGGAGACGACCCTCGAGATCTGTCGGCGGCTTCGCTCCCTGCTCGCCACCGAGCTCGGCGTCCGTGTCATCCTGACCCGCGAGTCCGACGAGCTGATTCCGCACGACCAGAGGACCGCGATCGCGAACCAGTTCCGCGCAGACCTCTTTCTATCCGTTCACCTCAACGCATCTCATTCGCCCGCCGCACGCGGGGCCGAAACCTACTTTCTTTCCCTCGAGGCTTCGGACGAGCTCGCGCGGGCTGCTGCCGAGAGAGAGAACGCCGTCCTGGGCGGGGCTCCTTCGCTCCCCGGTTCATCGGACCTCAACCTCATCCTCTGGGATCTCGCTCAGCAGGAGTATCTCCGCGAGTCGAGCCGCTTCGCCGCTCTGATTCAGAGTGAGATGAACGTGACGAGCGGCATCCAGAACCGCGGAGTCAAGCAGGCGCCCTTCCGCGTCCTGATCGGAGCGACCATGCCCTCCGCGCTCGTCGAAGTCGGGTTCATCTCCAATCCCCAGGAGGAAGCCCGACTCGCAACCGCCGAGCATCAGAACGAGATCGCACAGGCAATCGTTCGCGCGGTCCGTCGCTATAAAGAGGAGTATGAGGCCAGACTCGACGGGAGCGCCTCCGATCCCGCGCGCGTCGGCAGCGGAGCTCCCGCTCCGGCGCCCGCAATCGCCGACCGGTCCGGACGATGAAGCCGACTGTCATCGTCGCTCTCATGGCCATCATTCTCTCCGCTGGATGCACGCGGCGGGAGCAGGCGGAATCTTCCTCGGCAGCTCTCGTCGCCGCGGAGGCGGCAAATAAGGTCGCGCCGAGGCCGGTCGTTCTCTACTTCGGCGGTCCTTCGGGGCTCCTCGTTCCGGAAACCCGCACTCTCCCGCTTCCCGAGAGCGACGCCGCTGCTGCCGGCGCGATCGCTGAAGCGGTGATCGAGGGGTCGGCGAATGCCGGTGTTCCTCGCCTTTTTCCTCCCGACGCGACGGTGAGAGCAGCCTGGGTTCTTCCCGAAGGGACCGCGGTCGTCGATCTCGGCGGCCCGACCCTCGAGGAGGGGTGGAGCACGGGTAGCACACTCGAGATCATGGCGGCGTACTCGCTGGTTCAGACCCTCGCTGCGAATCTTCCCGAGGTGAAGCGGGTCAGGATCCTGATCGGCGGCGAGCAGGCGGAAACGCTCGGAGGGCATCTCGATCTCGGGCGGCCGTTTCATCCCAGGCCTTCGCTCGTCGAGGGGACAGGGGGTTCCGCACAGGCCGCCAACTCCCCGTCGCCCCCCTCGGGCGAGTGAGCGATCTCGGCCTAAATGACTGAAGAGCAGGGGATTGATGGAATCGTGACAAAGCCGTGAACTCTAGTGAAAGATTTCACAATGTCGGGTGAAACCATCTATAATCCGTCTCGTCGAAACCAACGGCGCTGGATGGGCAGGCGGAAAAAGCATCCGAAGTACCTCCTGCCAAAAACGATGGAAACATCACCTTAAACGCCTCCACAGATCTCACCACCACCATCCCGTCCCAACGCGTTTCCGTGACCCCATCCAGACAGATTCAAGACCCCGGTCGAAAGGCCGGGGTTTTTTTTAAGCCAGAAGCCAGAAACCAGAAGTCAGAAGGCAGAAGGCAGAAGGCAGAAGGCAGAAGGCAGAAGGCAGAAGGCAGAAGTAGAGCCGGGAATCTTTCGTCATCCTGAGGGAGCGCCGCCGGGAAGTGGCGGTTGAGCGTGCCCGTGGGCGCGACCGAAGGATCTCAGAATGGCAGGATGTCGCCCACCTGCCCGTTTCCCCCGCACTGGCCAACGTGATCCTCGCATTCAGAGATCCTTCGGTCGCGCTCGAAGGTCTCGCTGACCTCTCCGCCTGGCGGCGCTCCCTCAGAGGCTTTCACAGCCTCTCAGGATGACCTGGCCTCTTTCGCCTTTCTGCCTTTTGCTTCCGCCTTTGCCTTTACTTCTGCCTTCTGCCTTCTGCTTTCTGACTTTTTTTACATTGCGACCCGGGTCATCGCCTGTTCGGCGAGAAGACGGACATCGGCGTTGACCTCGAGTCGGCCGGCGTTGCGGAGGGCGATGGAGGCGGCGGCGAGAAGCTTCGCAGGGTCGATCGCGGACTGGATGCTGGCTGACCTGCCCGGGTCGAGCGAGAGCTCGGGGGGAAGGGTGGCGAGGTCGCGCAGGACGAGGCCGATCAGGGTGAGGGCGGCGGGCGGTTCGGCGTTGGCGATGGCCTCGGAGGCGGCGCCCAGTAGCGCCCCGAGGTCGCCGCGGCTGGCGAAGCGGTCGACTGCGTCGATGATCTGGCGGGCGATCGCCTCGGCCGTATCGCTCTCGAGCCCCGGCATGGAGAGGATCTCCCGGCGGAGGCGCACGAGCTGGAGCGGGACGCCCGAGCTGGCGGCTTCGCCGGCAGCGGACTCCTCGAACAGCGGCTGAATGGAGATGGACTGAGAGCGGGAGCGGATGGTCGGCAGCAGGAGGTCGGCCGATCGCGTCAGGAGGATGAAGACCGTTCCGCGGCTCGGCTCCTCGAGGGTCTTGAGCATTGCGTTCGCCCCGGCTCCGCTGATGGCATCGGCTGCTTCGACGATGAACACCTTCGACCGCGCTTCGTACGGCCGCATGGTCGCGTCGCTCACCATCTGGCGGATCTGGTCGACGGCGATCATCTTGCGGTTTTCTTCCACCGCGATGCGATGCACGTCCGGATGGGTTCCACGCCGCACCTTCTGACACGTGGGGCAGCCGTCGTCGCCGACACGGTTCTCGCAGTTGAGAGCCATCGCGGCTTCGAGTGCGAGCTCGAGGAGCTGCGAGGCTACCGGACCGTGGAGGATGATCGAATGGTGCAGTTCTCCGCGCCTGGCCGTCTCGAGCAGGAGCTCCGCCGCCCTGGTCATGCGGATTCCGGCGCCGGAAGCCGGAGCGCGGCGGCCCGCTCTCGAAGAGTCACGAGAAGCCTGTCGAAAACCTCGTCCAGCGATCCGCCGGCATCGACGACGGCATAACGGTCCGGCTCGGACTCGGCGAGAGCGAGGTAGCCCTCGCGCACGCGGCGGTGAAAGCGGACGTCTTCCCCTTCGAGCCGGCTTTCGCTCTGAAGGTTCTTTTCCGCATTGCGGGTCCGCGCGCGGTCGAGCCCGATCGATTCACCAATGTCGAGGATGACGGTCAGGTTGGGCCGGATGCCGTCAGTGGCCCATTCGTTGATCTGGCGCAGCCGGTCGAGATCGAGCATGCGGCCGAAACCCTGGTAGGCGAGGGTTGCGTCGGTGAATCGGTCGCAGATGACCACGGCTCCGCGCTCGAGCGAAGGGCGGATCAGCTCGACCACGTGCTGACGGCGCGAAGCGGCGTAGAGAAAGAGCTCGGACATCGCGTCGATCCCTTCCTCGTGGGGGTCGAGAAGAATCGCCCGGATGCGGTTGCCGAGGGGAGTGCCGCCGGGCTCCTTGGTGACGATCGTGTTCCGGCCGGTCGCGCGGATGGCCTGCTCGAGCCGCGCGACCTGAGTCGTCTTGCCCGATCCTTCGATTCCTTCGATAGCGAGAAAGTAGCCCGAGCTCATGACGCGGCATTCTACTCGGAGGAGGATGGGAAACAACCCCGGATGGGTTTCCGGGTGGCAGAGGATCTTTTCCTCTGCCTCGGAGACCGAGGAGCTGGGAGCTGTCGAGCGGCCGAGGAAGCGGATGAAAGGATCCTCCGCCACGCGCGCGCACCTACCCGCCGTGGCTACGCTCGGAGGCTTCTCAGGATGGGGAGGGCTTCTCCAGCTCCGCCAGTCCGCGGTCGAGACCGCGGAGGTAATGCTCCCGCATGAGCCTCTCGAACACGGCGGGACGTGCCAGGGCGCGAAAGCGCTCGCCGGCGCGGGCGGCGAGCCGGAGCCGGAACATCTCCCCGCGGGTCGCGAGCGGGCGGTTACGGAGCTCGTGAACGCCCAGAAAGTGTCCGAGCTCGGGATGTTTCTGAAAGAAGATCGCGCCGGAGCGCCCGACGCCGAACTGCCGCCTCGCAAAGGAGTCGACGGTCATGCGGTGATAGTGGCGCGTGACGGCATTGGCGTTGTAGCGGATGCGGAGCCCTTCGCCCTCGAGGCGATAGGCGAGCTCGATGTCCTCCCACGCCGCGACGGGGAAAGTCGTGTCGAACGGCTGAGGACCGAGCACCTCGCGGGCGACCGAGATGTTCGACGTGTAGAAGAAGTTGAAAGGAACGATCGCGCCGTGCTCGATGAGCGCATAGCCGAACTGCAGTCCGTACTCGTTGATGTAGTCCATGAAGGCGGTGGCCGATTCCTCCTCCGGCCAGCCCGTGTACCCGAGGCAGGCGAGAAGAGGGTCGTCACCCCCCTTGCGATGAACGGAAGCGTGTTCGGAAAGAAAGCGAGGGTCAGGGACCGTGTCATCCCCGATGTAGAGCACGTAAGTGCCGGTCGCGAGCGAAGTCCCGCGGTTTCGCGCCTTCCCGGGTCCGGCATTGTCCTGCGACTCGAACCGAAGGGGGTAGGGGAAGAGCCTCTCGTCGACGGTCCGCGCGATCAGCTCGGCGGTATCGTCGGTTGAGCCGTCGTTGATCACGATGACCTCGAAGGTCGGCGGATCGATCTGGCGGCCGAGCGAGCCGAGAACTCTCAGGAGCGTGTCGACGCGGTTCCAGGTCGGGATGACGATGGAGAGATAGGGGTCCACGCGGGTCTGGCAACCCGGCGGCGGCCGCTTCGCATTCCAGCAGCCGCCGCGAGGTTCCGTCCCTCGTGAAGCTCAGGCCTCTCCCTCGTAGCGGTCCTTGAGAGCATTGACGACCGCGGGGTCGGCGAGCGTGGTCACGTCACCGAGGGCGCGCCCTTCCGCGACGTCCCGCAGCAGGCGGCGCATGATCTTGCCGGAGCGCGTCTTCGGAAGCTCGGCCGTGAAGATGATCTTCTCGGGGCGCGCGATCGCGCCGATCTTCTTGACGACGTGGTCGTTGAGCTCCTTCTCCAGTTCCTTCGGGTCGTATCCCTTGTGGGATTCCTTGATGATGACGAACGCGCCGATCGCGGTTCCCTTGATGTCGTGGGCGATTCCGACGACCGCCGCCTCGGCGACGGCGTGGTGATCGACGAGCGCCGATTCGACTTCCATCGTTCCGATCCGGTGGCCCGAGACGTTGATGACGTCGTCAACCCGCCCGAGGAGCCAGTAGTAGCCTTCCTCGTCGCGCTTCGCCCCGTCGCCCGTGAAGTAGATCCCTTTCCACTTCGCCCAGTACTGGCTCTTGAATCGCTCGGGGTCGCCCCAGATGCCGCGGAGCATCGAGGGCCACGGTTGGGTCACCGCGAGATAGCCCCCTCCGACCTCGACGGGCTCGCCGTTCCCGTCGAGGATCCGTGCGGCGATTCCGGGGAAGGGGCGGGTCGCGGAGCCGGGCTTGGTTGCGACGAGCCCGGGAAGCGGCGTGATCATGATCGCGCCGGTCTCGGTCTGCCACCAGGTGTCGACGATCGGGCAGTTCTTCCGGCCGATGTGCTCGTGGTACCACATCCACGCCTCGGGGTTGATCGGCTCACCGACGGTGCCGAGAAGGCGGAGCGAGGAGAGGTCGCGCCCCTCGGGGAACTGGTGGCCCCACTTCATGAATGCGCGGATCGCCGTCGGGGCGGTGTAGAAGATCGTGGCTTTGTACTTCTCGACGAGCTCCCACAGGCGGTCGCGGTTCGGCCAGTCGGGCGCACCCTCGTACATCAGCACAGTCGCTCCGTTCGCCAGAGGGCCGTACACGACGTACGAGTGGCCGGTCACCCAGCCGATGTCGGCCGTGCACCAGTACACGTCGTCCTCCTTCAGGTCGAATACCCACTTCGTCGTCGCATAGACACCGGTCATGTAGCCGCCGGTCGTGTGCATGATCCCCTTCGGCTTTCCCGTCGTGCCGGAGGTGTAGAGGGTGTAGAGCATGTGCTCGGAGTCGACCCACTCGGGAGTGCATTCGGGCGAGGCGTCCTTCACGAGGTCGTGATAGAACCAGTCGCGCCCTTGCTGCATCGAGATCGTCTCGTTTCCTTCCTCGGCCGCTGCCCGCCGGAGAACGACGATCACGGATTCGATCGTCGGCGTCTCCTCGATCGCTTCGTCGGCCATCTTCTTGAGGGGAACCTCGCTACCGCGGCGGAATCCGGTCGTGGCGGTGATCAGCAGCTTCGCGCCCGCGTCGACGATCCGGTCGCGCAGCGCCTCGGAGGAAAAGCCCGCAAAGACGACCGAGTGGATCGCTCCGATGCGCGCGCATGCCAGCATTGCGACCGCGGCCTCGGGAATCAGGGGAAGATAGATCGCGATTCGGTCACCCGACTCGACCCCCTTCGCGCGAAGCGCATTCGCGAATCGCGATACCTCTTCGTGCAGCTCGCGGTAGGTGAGCTTCCTGGTGTCGCCCGGCTCGCCCTTCCAGATGATCGCGACCTTGTCGCCACGCTTCTCGAGATGGCGGTCGAGGCAGTTGTACGAAGCATTCAGCTTCCCGCCGACGAACCACTTCGCATGCGGCGGATCCCACTCGAGGACCTTCTGCCACGGCTCCTTCCAGGCGAGCTCGCGCGCCCAACCTTCCCAGAACCCCTCGGGATCCGCCTCGGCGTTCTCCCAGACCTTTTCATCTCTGATGTTCGCCTGAGCGCGGAACTCGTCGGAAGGTGGGAAACTGCGCTGCTCGTCGAGCAGCGCGTCGAAGGTCGACTCTTTCGTCATCGCAGGGGCCTCCAGTCGTTTTGCGCATGGTAGAGGATCGCTCCACGGCGACCAACTTATCAGCAGGCTGGACCATGAGGGGCGGTACCGGAAGGGATGTGGCGGAGGATCTTTTCCTCCGCCTGCAGCATTCCAGACGCCGTCGAGGCCCTGCCCCTCTACCTCACGGCCATCGACTCGACGATCGAGCGGAGGATCTTGACGCCGCCGGAGCCGCCGAGGATCGATTCGCAGGCGCGCTCGGGGTGGGGCATCATCCCGAGCGCGCCTGCGAATCGATTCTCGGTGGCTCCGGCGGCGTCAAGATCCTCCGCTCAATCGTGAGCTCGATGGCGACGAAATAGCGAGACCGGCGCGCGTCATCCTGGTTTGAGGAAGCACGGCGCCAGGATCTCTGTAGGGACCGGCTGCGCCGGTCCCTGGAGTTTGGCTCTTTTATGAGGGGTAGGTTGCGTACGCGACGGCCATTTCGTGGGTGAGGGAGGATTTCTGGCACTTCAGGTGTCGGGCTACGTGGGCCTCGAAGTCGGTGAAATTGGGTTGATCGATCCGTCCGCGCTTGCGTGTGATGCTGGACTGGATTGCTTCGAGGATCTGGCCTGAGGTCAGACGGGTCTGCTTGGCGACTGCGCGAGTACGCCAGAGGGGGACTTGGCGAGGGGGGATCACTGCGCCGAGCCCGTAGCATGCGGCCGCGGACAGGAGCATGAGCGAGTAGGTGGCGACGGTGAAGACCGGCAGCATCTCGGCGGAGCGAGGAGCTCGCACTTGCGCCTGGCCGAGACCGAGCAGCTGTTTTTCATCTCGGTGATTGACCTCGATGTCCCACCGCCGGAAGTAGCTCTGAACCGCCTGCTCGAGATCCAGTTCGAGATCGGTGCAGATCAGGTGCGCGGGTTTGCGGTAAAGAACCCGCGAGTTCTTGGTTAGCCGGTAGCCGAGGGGACGGATCACGATCAGGCGAACCGGCGTGTGTGGCCCGGCCATCGGGGTCAGAACCCGATCGAACGTTTTGATCTGGCATTCGCGCACCTCACCGCTGGCCCAGATCCGAACCGTCTGCCACGGAACCGTATCGTCATTGCGCAACTGCTCGGGAGTCATCGCCGGAGATCCGTAGTCTCGTTTCCGACCCCGCAAAGGCTGTTCGGTGGGCGGGTAGAACAGTTTCGCGTCGCCACGGATCCGACCGATGAGAGTCGTTCGTTCAGGGATGTTCCGAAGAACGGTCCTGTTCGTATAGCTCCCATCGACACAGGCAACGATGGTTCGGTTCTGTCCTTTCTGCTGATCGATCTCGGACCTGCAGTGACGCAGCACGTCCACGCCGCGGACCGAGAGGTTGTCCTCCCGGCAGCTCTTTCGATACGCGGCCCAAGCTGCTGGATCGGCCGAGCGCGACGGTCGAACGACAGAAGGTGCATGGCGGAAGCAGATCGGGAACGCCCGAGAAGCGTGCCCGGAGCCGGATGCGAACGGGACACTCAGGGAAGCCTGGATGAAACGCTGCGCCGGGATCAGGTTCGCCCTGAACGCCGGCGACATCGGATCCCGTCGATAGGCCACGCCCGGGATTTTTCGACCGGACTTGCG
>JBHEOL010000090.1:0-17046 GCA_046261635.1 Thermoanaerobaculia bacterium
CTGCGTCCATACCAGCGCGAAGGGCTCGGCTGGATGCTGCACCTTCGGGAGCTCGGGACCGCCGGCTGCCTGGCCGACGACATGGGGCTCGGAAAGACCGTGCAGCTCCTCGCCCTTCTCGACTTCCTCGCCAACGACAAACCGTCGCTCGTCGTCGCCCCGCGCAGCCTTCTCTTCAACTGGAAGGAAGAGGCGGCGCGATTCACACCTCATCTGCGCGTTCTCGAGTATCACGGTTCCGGGCGGCAGAACGAACGCCTCGAGGACTACGACCTGATCCTGACGACTTACGGAACGCTGAGGGCCGACATCGAGACGCTCTCGGGCCAGGAGTTCGCCTACGCAGTCCTCGACGAGGCGCAGGCAATCAAGAATGCCGGGAGCCAGACGGCGAAGGCGGTGCGCCTGATCCGATCGGATCACCGACTCGCTCTTTCAGGAACACCGATCGAGAACCACATCGGCGAGCTCTGGAGCCTGTTCGAGTTTCTGATTCCAGGCGCGCTCGGCTCGGCGCGCTGGTTCAGGCAGCACTTCGGGGGAAAATCCGTTCCCGATTCCCGCCGCGAGGCCCTGGGACGTGCGCTGCGGCCCCTGATCCTTCGCCGCACGAAGGAACAGGTCGCCCCCGATCTGCCCGAGAAGATCGAGCAGACGCTCTGGTGCGAGCTCGAGCACGAACAGCGGCAGACCTACGAGGAGCTCCGCATGTTCTATCGCCAGACGCTTCTCGGCGACGTGGCCGAGAAAGGAGTGGGGCGGTCCACGATGCAGATTCTGGAGGCGCTGCTGCGACTCCGTCAGGCAGCGTGTCATCCAGGATTGATCAGCGGGGACGGTCAGGCGGTCAGCGCGAAGGTGGACCTCCTCATGATCGAGCTCCAGGAGATTCTCGACAGCGGCCATCGCGTCCTCGTCTTTTCTCAGTTCACGACGCTTCTCGGCTTCGTCGCGCAGCGGCTCAAGAAGGACAAGACGCCTCACCTCTATCTCGACGGACAGACCCGCGACCGGAAAAGCGTGGTCGATCAGTTCCAGTCGGAGAGCGGCCCGCCCGTGTTCCTGATCAGCCTGCGAGCGGGAGGGACCGGTCTCAATCTGACGAACGCGGACTATGTGTTTCTCCTCGACCCGTGGTGGAACCCGGCCGTCGAGTCTCAGGCAATCGACCGGACGCACAGGATCGGCCAGAAAAACAAGGTCTTCGCCTATCGGATCATCGCGAGGGACACGATCGAGGAGAAAATCCTCGAGCTTCAGCAGTCGAAACGCGAGCTCGCCGATGCGATCCTCACGGAGGAGAACAGCCTCCTGCAGAAACTCGATCTCGCGGATCTGGACAAGCTGCTCTCGTGAACGTGGCGGAGGCTTTCCAGCCTCCGCTCGCGCCAAGTGCGCGCTCCCCGCTAACCGAAAACAGCTGAGGCTGGAAAGCCTCAGCCACTGAGGCGCTCCCTCAGCTTCCCGCAACGCACCCGCGACTCCGCGTTTCTCACCGCCATCTGGATCGCTCCCTTCTGGCCGACGACGATGACCAGACTTCGGCCCCGCGTCACCGCGGTATAGAGCAGGCTCCGCTGCAACATGATGGAGTGCTCCTTCAAGAGCGCGATGATGACCGCCGGGTACTCGGTTCCCTGTGACTTGTGAATCGTCGTTGCCCAGGCGAGGGAGATGGCATCGAGGTCAGCTCCCTCGCATTCGACGAGCCTTCCGTCGAACTCGACCCCCATCTTCTTTTCGCGCGCCCTGACTCTTCGGACGATTCCGAGGTCGCCGTTGAAGATGTCCCGTTCGTAATCGTTTTCGGTCTGCATCACCTTGTCGCCCGGCGCGAGAATGACGCCCCCCCGTTCCAGCCGGTCCGAAGACCCGGCAAGAGGATTCAGCGTCGCCTGGATCGCGGCGTTCAGGCTCTGCACGCCCGCTTCGCCCCTATGCATCGGCGCGAGAACGTGAATCTCCCGAAGAGGATCGAATCCGAACCGATCCGGGATGCGGCGGGAAATCAGCTCCACGATCCTGTCGCGCGCCGCCGCGCCGTCGGCCGCCTCCACTACGTAGAAATCGGACTCGCTTCCACGCTCCGGGACGAGCGGCATCTCGCCCCGGTTGATGCGGTGAGCGTTGACGACGATCCGGCTGCCGATCGCCTGCCGGTGAATCTCCTCGAGTCTGCGGACGGGGATCGACCCGGAGGCAATGATGTCGGCGAGTGCCTGACCCGGCCCGACGGACGGGAGTTGATCGGAATCGCCGACGAAAAGGAGCCCGGCGCGGGTTCTGACCGCCCTCAGGAGCGAATCGAGCAGCGGAATGTCGATCATCGAAGATTCGTCGACGATCAACAGATCGCAGTCGATCGGATTGAGCTCGTTTCTCTGGAACTCACGCGTCCGAGGATCGGGCTCGAGAAGGCGATGGATCGTGCGGGCTTCCCTCCCTGTCGCCTCGGCGAGCCGCTTTGCCGCACGTCCCGTCGGCGCCGCCAGCACGACGGTCATCCTTTTCGCTTCCACGATCTCCACGACGGCGCGCACAATCGTCGTCTTGCCAACGCCCGGTCCACCGGTGATCACCGAGACCTTCGCATCGAGCACACCGGCGACTGCCTTCCGCTGCGACGGCGACAGCTGAATTCCGAACTTCGGCTCGACCCACTCGATCGCCTTGTCCGCACGGATCTTCCACGGCGGAGCTCCGGCGTTGAGAGCGAGCAACCGCGAGGCCGCGCTCGATTCGGCATGATGAAGGCGCCTGAGAAAGACGGCCGGCTTCCCGCCGATCGGCTCGCCGACGAGTTGTCCACCCGCCAGCTCTTCGTCGAGCGCCTGAGCGACCAGCGGCTCCGGGACGCCGAGAAGCTTCGCGCCGAGCCCGACCAGCTTCTCGCGGGGAGCCGCGCAGTGGCCGCTTTGCGCTTCTTTCTCCAGGGCGTACTGAAGCCCGGCCCGCAGCCTCGGTATTGAATCCATCGCCACGCCCAGCCTCTGCGCAAGCGCATCCGCCGAAATGAAGCCGATTCCGCGGATCTCGTCCGCCAGCCGGTACGGATTCTCCCGGATCCGATGGATCGCGTCCGCTCCGTACTGCTTGTAGATCCGCATCGCGCGGGCTGGCGGCACTCCGTGCTCGTGAAGAAAGATCATCAGCTCGCGGGACGCCTTCTGCTCGCCCCAGCTTTCGCGGATCGACTTCAGCTTCTTCTTTCCGATGCCCGGGACCGACAGAAGCTTCTCCGGCTCGCGGTCCATGATCTCGAACACGCGCTCGCCGAACTTCGCGAAGAGTTGCGAGGCCAGATGTCCGCCCACCCCACGAATCGCTCCGGAGGCGAGCCACGCTTCGATCGCCGCTCGCCCGCTGGGTGGGGAGACGCGGACTGCTCTCGCCTGGAACTGTTTTCCCCTCTCTGGATCGCTGACCCACTCCCCCTCGGCTTCGACGCGCTCCCCTTGCTGGACCTCAGGCGCGATCCCGACGATGCGCGCGATCTCACCGCCATCGACCCGGATCCTCATCACCGTGAAACCGTTCTCCGGATTCCGGAACGTGATCCGCTCCACCGTGCCTCTCAGCTCTCCCATCGGTTCGGAGTGAATTCTATCCCCGCGCGGGTGAACGGCCGCGCCGGTATTCGTTCCGGCCCCGACCGCGTACCATGAGCGCAAAGGGAGACGAAGCATGGAACGTTCGCTGGGCCTTCTCGTCCAGGAGCTGCTCCGCCGTGAACCGGTCGCCGCGCTTCTCGCGGGGACGGTCGGAGATCTCGACGGGCGACGTTTCGAGTGGCCTATCTCCGAGGAGCTTCGGCTCGCCGCCGTCAGGCATCAGGCCGTAATTCCGGCGGGAGCCACTCTCTTCGTCGAAATTGACGGCGACGGCGCGCTCTTCGGCGGATCGTTCACATTCGATCCCGACCGCGAGTCCTTCCTGATCGTCGGCATCTCGGCCGTCGTCGAAGGTCGTACGGGGATCCCCGGCCAGGCCCCTCCGGTCGCCGGCAGGGTGGCCTTCGCAGCCGGTGCGGATGTCGTCCTCTCGAACGGCTTCCTTCACCCGAAGGACGAGCCTGTTCGCGAGGCCCTCCCACGAGATCTCACTCAGTTCATTCTTCCAGGCGAGCTCGGCGACCGCCGGCCACGCACGGCTGAAACGGGGGAGCCCTCCCAGTACGTCCATCTCGGTGGGTCGGGATCCATCTCTCTCTCCGGATCGCTTCGCTGGCGGTCCGCCCTCCTCGAAACCGGCGTCGTGAGCATCGACGGGCTCGAGCTTCACAGCGCTCTCCTGGAGGCCCGAGCGGGAGCGGAGATGTCGTGGAGAGGATCGCTGGAGGGAACTTTCGACCTGATCATCTTCGCCGTGAACGAGGGCCGTCTCGAGGCTCGGCTCACGAAAAGCAGGCTTTCACGGGAGCGGAGCTCTTTTCAGGCCCACGCCGAGATCGTGGTCGCCGGAGCGGATGCGATGGCCGAGGCCGTGCTCGAGCCGTTGTTCGGACCGGCGGAGGATCTCGTCCGGCTTCTGGAGAAGGAGCTGGCTGCGATCGCCGACCTTCGCGCCCTGTTCCGGAGCGAAGCCGCGGAAGAGCTCGAGCGGCTTCTGGAGGACGACAGGGTCATCGAAGGGATCCGACGCTGGCTGGAGAAGATTGGGATCGACGTGGATCTCCGCAGACGCGTGCGGGCGGTTCTCGCCGATGCGGTCGGGATTGCGGCAGCCGGATCGATCGACCGGATCGAGAAATCCGCCGAACCCGCAATCGACGCAATGCGTGAGCTTCTGAGAGAGTACCGCCTTGCGATCCGAAAGATCGACACCGAACTGCGCGAAGCGGCACGGGTGGAGGTTGGTCTGGCACTCAGCCGCACCTCGGCTTCCGGATCGAAAGCGGCTGATCTGCTGACCCTTCGATTCGGTTCGCGGCATTCCGATCTTCTCACCGCGCTTCTGCGTGGCGACCTCGATTCGGCTCTCACATTCGCGCGGCAGGAGACCGACATCGAGATCGAAGGCTCGCTTCGAAGAGAGGGCTCACTCTCGATCGAGGCCGCGCTCGAGGTCCGGTTCCTCTGGGCGCGCGCGGGGATCGGCAACATGCTCCGCCATTCCTGGGACTACGAAGTCGGGGCTTTCGGCGACGTGACGATCGCCACTCGGGGAACGCTCGAGGTCTGGTCCAGAAACTGGAGATCGCTACGCACGCTCCGGGTCCTGGTCGACTCCCGCGTCACGGGAGCGCTCGCGGGCGCGGTCGAGACGGATCGGAATCGACTTTCGGTCGAATGGGCAATCGAGCTGAGGCCGACTCTCGCGCAGCTCGATCGATGGGAGCGGAGGCTGGTTCGAGCCGGCCTGCTCCCCGCTCAGGCGACGATGATCAGCGACCTGGCGCTGGTCGGAGAAGCTCACCGACAGCGCCCCTTCGGCGAGGTTCTGCTCACGGCTCGCTTCGACGCGGCCCATGAGATTCTCGAAGCGTTTGCCGAGCGATCGCCGGACGCGGTGCGGAATGTGTTCGCCCGGATCCTGGCGGAGGAGTACGCCGACTCGGCTCCGTTGAAGCCGACTGATGGCGCCGGACTCCCGATCTTCGCCTGGCCGGAAGTTCTGACCCTCGTCCGGAGAGGCGAGCTCGCCACCGGCCGGTATCCGCTCGCGATCCGTGGGCGTGGGGAACGGGAAGCGACCATCCAGGGCGATCACGCGCCGCTGATCGCGTTCGCCGCCCGGCTGGTTCTCTCTTTCGGCGAGGTCCATCGTGACCTTCGAGCTCTCCGCCGCCGAGCGGCAACGCTCGATGACCCGCACGGCCTCGCCCTGGAGATCTCACGAGTTGAGAAGCGGCTGCTCCGGCGGATCCGCAGCATCACGACGTCAGCGACGCTCCGCCGCGCGGACCTCGGCTTCGCTTTCTTCCGTGCGCTGTTCGAGCTGTGGAGAGTCGGATCGAACGGGAAGGCGCGAGTCGTTGTGCTCCGAAAGACCGACCGCCGCAGGTTCCTTTACGCGATGGGCGACTGAGAGCAGCGCAGGGCTGAACCGGATCGGATCTGAGCGATTCACCGCGCTGGAGGGCGGATGCTCAGGAAGAGGCGATGTGGTCGTCGAGCTCTTCCCACTCCCACTCGTTCCACCATTCCCCCTCGATGCCACGGCACGTGTCGCCGTACGCGTGGCAAAACACGCACCCATCGCCCCGGACCGTGTCGGGCTCGGTCGGCGGATACGCGGCGGTCAGCCGCGCGGCGTCAGCCAACACCTTACGCTCCGAAGAGGTCGGCTCGCGGAGCGGCAGGTCCCTGATACCTTTCTTTTCCAGCCGGCTCTCGCTCTCGGGAAAGAGCACCGAGGTCTCGGCGTCGATGTGCGACCAGAGGGCGTGGGAGTAATCGCGGGCGAGACGGGACACTCCCACCCGGTCTCCGGCAGTCAACGCCTCTTCCAGATCGCCGAGCGTTTGCGCCATTGCGTGGTGGTCGGCCACGATCGTCGCGATCGGTCCACGGGAAGGGAGGCCGGCGTTCTCCAACGCGGGGAAGAGAATCGCTTCTTCTCGATCGTGGTGCAGTTCGCCGGCGTAAATCCGGAAGAATCGCAGGAAGCGTGCTCCGTCTTCTGCCGTATCCTCGCCGGCTTCCAGGCCTCGCGCCCATGTCCGGAGCGCGCCGAGGACCCCCTCGATGATCTCGTGCTCTTTTCTGAGCTCGTCGAAGAATCTCATCGGGCTCATTCTGAGGGAGAACCGGCCCTCCGTACATGATGGAAGTCAGCTGAAGCATTGCCGGACGCGGCCAGAGGGACGGCCGCCGGCAGCTCGCGCCGGAGAGGGAGCCGCGCGCGGCGCTCCCCCGGGTGTCGTCAGGGAGCGCCGGCGTAATCGCGAAGAGTGCTACTTCATGTGCTTGTTCACGAGCGAGGTCATCTCGAACATCGTGACCTGCTTTTTTCCACCGAAGACGGGGAGAAGCTTGTCGTCCGCATTGATGTTGCGGCGGTTCTTCTCGTCCTGAAGGCCGTTCGCCTTGATGTAGTCCCACAGCTTCTTCGTGATCTCGGTCCGGGGCATGGGATTGTTACCCACCACGGCGGCGAGCGCCGCATCCGGCTGCACGGTCGCCGCGAGGCCCTTGCCCGCTCCCTTCTTCGCTGCCGGTTTTGCGGAATCGTTCTTCGTTGTCGCCATTGACTTCCTCCTAATGTTCGCTCGGGGCTTTCGGACAAAGAGTAGCGGATTCCCGGGGGAAATTGAGCAGGGAACTCCGGCAGATCGGGGTTTCCAGGGGTAAAAAGTCCTCTTTTCTCGCGATAAGGGGCCGCATTTCCGCGTCAGGCCTCTCGAGAGGCGGTCGCGTCCGCTTCCTGGCGGGCTCCGGACGGGAGCCGGAAATCTCCGTTTTCCCGTGTCTCGATGCGCCGCGCAGCGGCCCACCATGACGCTCACGGAGTGGCATGTCCGGCGCCGGGGGCGAGCCCGAGAGGTCTCGTTCGGAGACGCTCGACGGTCCGCTCCTCGCCCGCTTCGGCGAGGAGTGCGAGTTGCAGCGCGCGGGCCAGACCGTCCACCCACTGTCGCGCGCGACGCTCGTCCAGCGTCTCGAGCTCCGCTTCCAACCGGTCCGCCTCCTTTCTGAAGTGGCGGCGGACCCGCTCGAGCAGGGTCTCGTGAGCTCCGCTCTTGCGGGCCACGCGAAGCGCGTCGAGGATGAGCACGTTCGTCGTCCCTTCCCAGATCGGAAGCACCTGCGCGTCGCGGAGCAGCCGGGGAAGAGGAGACTCTTCGATGTAGGCGTTTCCTCCGATCAACTCCATCGCTTCCGAGACGCAGGGAACCGCGAGCTTTCCGGTGATCGCCTTCACGACCGGGACGAGGATTCGGAGCTCCCGCTCGGCCTCGCCGTCACCGCCGTCGGCGCGATCGAGCGTCCGGATCGCATGGAACGTGAGAAGAAGCGCTGCCAGATGCTCCGCTTCGAGGTCAGCCAGAACCTCCGCGGCGAGCGGATGCTCGACGACCTTCCTTCCGAACGCGACGCGCCGCTCGTCGTACCACTTCGCCTCGTGAATGGCCCGCCCGATGACCGCCACGGATGCAACCGCGTTGTAGATCCTCGAGAGGTTCATCATCTCCAGCATCGCGCCGAAGGGCCCGATCTCCTCGGCCGTCGCCCCGGCGAGAGTCACTTCCCCCGTCGGCATCGACCGGACGCCGAGCTTGTCTTTGATCCGGTCGATCGTCACGCCGGCATTGCCGCGCGGATGAACGAGCCATGTTTTCAGCCCCTTCGTCCCGGCAGCCCCACCCTCCGGTCTCGCGGTCACCAGAGCAGCCTGCGCATCCACGTTCGAGCAGAACCACTTCTGGCCGGTGAGCGACCACAGCCCGTCCTGTCGGCGCGTCGCGATCGTCTCGTTGGCCCCGACGTCCGACCCCCCAGCTTTCTCGGTGACGAACATCGCGCCCGTCCATCGGTCCCGCGGCTCGATCGCCCCCAGGTGCGGGACGACTCTGGCGGCCTGCTCCGACGTTCCCCATCGCGTGACGATCCTCGCCACCCCGTCGGTCATGCATAGCGGGCAGTAAAGCCCCATCTCCGCCATCGCAAAGAGGTAACCCATCGCGAATCCGACGGTATGGATCGAGGTGCCGTGCTCCGCGAGAGTCGCGGCGTCGTACTTCATGGCGACCATTCCGGAGCCGTAAGCGATCGACTCCATCTGCCGATAAGCGGGGTGATAGTCGACCTGGTCGATCCTGTTTCCTGCCGGGTCGTGAGTCACCAGGCGTGGCGACTCGCGGTCGGCGACGGCGGAGAGCGGCGCGACGACCGAGGCCGCAAGAGCGCCCATATCCTCGAGCTTCGGCCCGGCCCAGGCGCGGTCAGCCGGCGCGAGCGTGGAGGCGAGCACCTTCTGGAGAGCAGGCGACGCCTCCCAGTACGAGACGTCCGGTGGATCGGGAATCAGTGATTGCATGCGGCGAGCATATCGCAGGGATCCGTCTCCCGTGATCGGGGAACCCCGGCGGGATGCGCCCCGGTTCAAAAAAGAAAAGGGGAGGCGCCAGGCCTCCCCTTCGATCCCTGGACTCCGTTGGAGTGTTACGACTTGCCGCCGTACATTCCCTTCGGGCCGATGAAACGATTCCAGGCGAGAACGATCGCGGGGACGACCGTGAGGGTCGAGTAGGTGCCAGCGATGGTTCCGACCAGCAGCAGGAGAGCGAATTCCTTGGTGACTTCGCCGCCCCAGAAGATCAGGGAGAGAAGCACGAGAACGACCGAGCCGCCGGTGAGGATCGTCCGCGACAGGGTCTGGTTCATCGAGCGATTGAGGACGGTCGCGAAGTCTTCCCTGGCCCGGCTCTTCCTGACGTTCTCCCGAACGCGGTCATAGATGACGACCGTGTCGTTGATCGAGTAACCGATGATCATCAGGAATGCCGCGACGGTGATGATCTCGAACTCGCCGTGGATCATGCCGAGGAAAGCGATCGCGAACATCGTGTCGTGAATGAGGCAGAGAACGGCGGCCACGCCGAACTTGAAATCGAACCGAACGGCGATGTACGCGCCCATCGCGAGCGTCGCGAGGATGATCGCCCACAGAGCCTTCTGCTGGAGCTCACGGCCGACCTGCGGGCCGACGGTCTCCTGATTGAGGACGTTGAAGGCTCCCAGGAACGTTTGCTCGCCGATGAGCTGAGCAACGGCCGGGCTGACTCCATCGACCGAGGTCACCTGTTCCATCGAGGTGAAAATGCCGATCTCGGAGCGGCGTGCGATGACCCGCTGAGCGAGATCTTCGTAGTGCGCCATCGCATCAGGGGAGGTGCCGCGGTTGTCGGGATCCTCCGCCTTGAGAAGATCCGCCAGCGCGGATCGCCCCTGATAGTTGAGGTCGAGCTTGCCGTTCCCCTCGGGATTGAGGCGCTGATTGAGGTTCCCGACGACCTGGCCGGCGTAGTCGCCCTCCTGCTGAATCTGAGGGAGGCGGAGCAGCACCGAGTGGTCCTCGGGGGGGCCGTACTGCTGGATCGTGGCGTCGGAGACGATGCCGCGAAGGTCCTGAATGGGAGGCTCTTCCTGGAACCGCAGAATGACGTTCGCGCCGCCGGCAAAGTCGATCCCGAGGTTCATCCCTCGAGTGAACAGCAGCGCGAGTCCGATCGCAATGAACAGGACCGAGAAGGCGATGGCGTGAAAGCGCCAGCGCAGAAAATCGATTTTAGAGTCGACGAAAAGATCCATGTCGTATCAAACCTCAGATGCTGACGCGTTCCGGCCGGCGATCGCCGCGGAAGTAAACGAGCTCGAAGATCACTCTCGAGACGAAGAAGGCGGTGAAGATCGACGCGCCGAGACCCAGCAGCAGCGTGACCGCGAACCCTTTGACCGGGCCGCTGCCGAACTGGAACAGGAACAGCGCCGCGATGACCGTGGTCAGGTTCGTGTCGATGATCGTGCCGAAGGCGAGCTTGAATCCGCCGTCGATCGAAGCCCGAACCGACTTGCCACCGCGCAACTCCTCCTTGATCCGCTCGAACACCAGAACATTGGAGTCGATCGCCATCGCCAGAGTCAGGATGATGCCGGCGATTCCCGGCAGGGTCAGCGTGGCGCCGATGTAGGACATCAGGCCGAGCAGAATCAGCAGGTTCATCAGAAGGGCGATCACGGCCGTGATGCCCGCGCCCTTGTACCAGAGAATGACGAACACGACCACGAGCGCGAACCCGATCACGGACGCGGTCACACCCTGCCTGATGGAGTCGCGGCCGAGCGAGGGGCCGACCGTCCGCTCTTCGAGCGTGGTCAGCGACGCCGGCAACGAGCCGCTCCGGAGAATCAGGGCGAGATCGACCGCTTCAGACTGCGTGAAACGCCCTTCGATGACGCCGTCGCTGTCGATCCGGCTGTTGATGCGCGGGGCCGACTCGATCTTGTTGTCGAGAACGATCGCGAGCTGCTTGCCGACGTTGTTCCCGGTCAGCTCTCCGAACTTGTCCGCACCTTCGGCAGTCATCGAAAAGCCGATCGTCGGCTCCCCCATCTGCCCCTTCTGGACCCGAGCGGTCTTCAGATCGCGCCCGGTGACCAGCACCGTCTTCCGAACCGCCATGTACTGGCGGCCAGTGACGCGTCCGAACTCGTCCACCGAATCGGTGGGGAGCACGTCCACATCGTCGCGCATCGCCGCGGGCACCGCGTCGTAGGCAGCCTGTGCGTCCGAGAAGCTCGCGCTCTCGACGAGACGGAACTGCAGCTGCGCCGTCGTCCGGATGATCTCCTTCACGCGAGCAGGGTCGTCGACACCTGGAAGCTGGATCTCGATCCGCTTTCCACGCGGTCCGCCCTGACGGGCGATGATCGGCTCGGTCACCCCGAGCGCGTCCACGCGGTTCCGGATCGTCTCGATCGCCTGACCCACCGTCTGCTCCTCGATCGCAATCGCGGCCGCATCGGTCAGCCTCGCCTCGAATCCATCACCCGAGCGGGAGACCGAGAACTCGGGGAAGGTCTCATCCAGCATCCGCTGGTAGTCGGCCGACGGGACATCGGCCGGAGGGGTGAGCTGGAACGAGCGCTCTCCGATCCGTCGCGTCTGAGGGGTCGGCAGCTCCAGAACCTGCGCGCGGGTTTTCGCGCGCTCCATCGATTGGTCGACCTCGGTCCGAAGGGCCTCGATCGTGTTCACCTGCATGACCAGGTGGGTCCCGCCTTTGAGGTCGAGCCCAAGGTTGATCGGCTCGGGTCTGCTCTCAGTCGGGATTACCGCCAGGGTGGCCACGATCAGCACACCGAGGATCAGTCCGATTTTCCACCACATGTTCCTGTTCAACGCATTTCCTCCGCGCCGCGATCATTCGCCCGTGGACGACCCTTCGACCAGGGACGTCACGGCGCTCTTGGCGAGCTTCACTTTCACGTTGTCTGCGATCTTGACCCAGACCACATCGTTCTCCACCGACTGCACCTGCCCATAGAGCCCGCCACTCGTGAGCACGCGGTCGCCCTTCTTGAGCGCCTGCAGCATCGCCTCGGTCTTCTTCCGCTGCCGGTTCGCAGGCGCGATCACCAGGAAGTAGAAGATCAGGATGATGGCCGCGATCGGAAGGAACTGCGCGATCATCTGGCCGCCGCTCGGGCTCTGAAGGACAAGGATCGGGATTGACGTCATTTTTTTGATTCTCAGGGTCGGGTCGTCTGGACTCGGACCTGGGTGGTCCCGCCCCGACTGGCTACTGAACCGGGTTCGCCGATGAATAAATCCAGTCGGCTTTTCAGACCTCCGGGTCCCCCGCAGCGGATTCCGCCAGCAGTTCCCGCCGGAACGATCCGAACGATTTGGACGCGATAGATTGGCGAATCCGCCTCATCAAGTCAAGATAAAACCAGACATTGTGCACCGTGTTGTAAACCGCCGCCGCGATCTCCCCGGCGACGAACAGATGCCTCACGTAGGCCCGGCTCACCGACCGGCACGTCGGGCAGGAGCAGTCGGGGTCGATCGGCCGCTCGTCCGCCCGGTAGCGGGCATTCTTGATCGCCAGTTTCCCCCTCCGCGTGAACAAGGTCCCGTTTCGGGCGTTCCGGGTCGGCATGACGCAGTCGAACATGTCGATCCCCGCCGCCACACCCTCGACCAGATCCTCCGGCGTTCCCACACCCATCAGGTAGCGCGGCCGGTCGGCCGGCAGCAGAGGGGCCGTGAAACGCATCGTCTCCAGCATCGCCTCTTTCGGCTCCCCCACCGATACCCCGCCGATCGCGATCCCATCGAACGGTAGCCCCCCGACGAACTCGGCGCTCCGGCGGCGGAGATCGGGAAACGTCCCTCCCTGGACGATCCCGAAGAGAGCCGACTCCCCTTTTCTGGCCCGCAGCGAGCGCTCCGCCCACCGGTGGGTCATCTCCATCGACGCCTCCACCTCCGCCCGATCGAGACCCGAGCGGGGGCATTCGTCGAAGGCCATCGCGATGTCGACCCCCATCCGCTCCTGGATCCCGATCGAATCCTCGGGGGAGAGAAAATGACGCGAGCCGTCGAGATGACTCTGAAACTCCACCCCCTCCTCCCTCACTTTCCGGATCTCGGAAAGGGAGAAGACCTGGAATCCCCCGGAATCGGTCAGGATCGCGCGGTCCCAGCTGGTGAACCGGTGCAGGCCACCCATCTCCTCGACGAGCTCCACCCCGGGGCGCAGCATCAGGTGATAGGTGTTGCAGAGGATGATCTCGGGGCCGAGCTCGCGGAGCTGGTCCATGGTGAGCCCCTTGACCGAGGCAGCCGTGCCGACGGGCATGAAGACCGGGGTCGAGATGGTGCCGTGGGCCGTTCGTATCTCGCCGAGACGAGCGTCGCCATCACTGGCCAGGAGGTCGAACGCGAGGCGGGGGCGCGTGACGCCCGCGGTCACCGCGATCCCGCCATCGTCTCGACGCGAACGGACGACGGGAGCGAAAGCTCGAACTTTGAATCGGGCAGTGGGCGATTCACTTTCACGGCTGAGAATTCGTAGCGGGTCAGGTCGCCGTCGGCTTCCTGGTACTCGAACGCGGTGGTGAGGTAGCTCTTCCGGTCGATCCAGACCTTGATCTGTTTGACTCTTTTGGCGATGCGCCGGCTGCGCGGGGTGAGCTCGAGGCGGTAGGTCGGGGAATTGGAGGTGTCGACCAACTGGAACTCGAAGAAGGCATCGAGGTCGCCGATCGCGCCGGTTCCCGCACCGAGATAGCGGAAGATCCGGTCTTCATACTTCTTGATCTCGATCCGTTCGGCGCGGCGCAGGTCGGGGTAGTAAGTCGTCATCCAGCCGTCGGCGACGAGCATGTCGACCCGCTTCGGTTGATCGTAGGTCCAGAGCGCCCGGTTCGGCCGCGAGAAGATGAACGTTCCGGTCGACACCTCGGTGCCCGCGAGAAGCCCGACGGTCTTTTCCTGGCGGAAGCTGGCCTGAAGGGTCTGGATCTTCGTCTGCTCCTCGGAAAGCCGGGAGAGGACGCGTTCGATCTCGGTCCCCTCGAAGGTCGTTGCCGCCGGTACCGGCGTAATCAGCAGGAGGGAAAGAATCAGAAGGAATCCGCCTGGGCGGACGAAGCGGATCATGCGCTGCCCAACAGAGCGGAAAGCTTTTAAAATTTCAGAGCCCGGCAGCTTCGATCCGGGCCGGGGAGATGTCTCCTTCTCCTGTGTTATTCTGACTGCGGCAGGCTCGGCCGCCAGATCTTGGAAGCGAGCGACACCGGGCATCGGGTGGTCATTCGAGGCGGGCGGGTTGGCACCGGGGGGCGTGAGGGACGGATCCGTCCCGCCGGGGGAAAAGACCGGGGAAACCCGGAACAGACCGTCGGGAGGTCCCATGGCTCAACGCGCAGCGTTCATCGCGATTCTGATCGCGCTTCTGACGAGCTCCATTCATGCCGCCGTCGTCTACGATTTTCGGCAGACCGCGCGATCGGACGCCCAGGGGGGTGAACAGACCGAGACCTCCGGCAAGGGCGTGATCGAAGGCGATCGCAGCCGGGTCGATTTCACCGCGGGAACCGCCTTCCCGATCGGTTCCTACATCATCTCGAGGAAGGGCGCCGACCAGATCCTCATGATCGACCCGAAACGTTCGGTCTATGGCGAGATCGATCTCTCGACGATGGCTTCGATGCTCGCTTCCGGCTCGATCGAGGTCTCCGGCGTGAAGACGAACGTGACCCAGCTCCCGGACCACCCGACGATTTCGGGCTTTCCGACCGACCACTACCGGATCGAGACCAGCTACCGGATCACGCTCAAGAGCGGACCCCTTCCCCTCACTCAGGACGTCAACACCGTCATCGAGAAATGGACCACGAATGCATTCGGAGACGTGGCGGGTGGATTCCTGGACCGGAGCGTCCTGAGGACGGGCGAGCCGAACATCGACAAGATCCTCGAAGCCGAGTTCTCGAAGGTCAAGGGCCTGCCGCTGCGGCAGATCTCGACCGTGAACACCGTCGGCGTGGGGAGCCTCGCCCGGTCGAGCGACCAGATCGGCTATGCCCCGCGGAGAACGAGCGTGAACGAGATCCTTCTCTCGAATATCCGGGTCGAGTCGGTTCCTTCGAGCCTTTTCGAGATTCCCGCCGGCTACAGGCGCGCCGATGACAAGGAATCCAAGAGCGACGAAAACAGGATGACCGTGCTCTCGATGGAGGAGCCCGGAACGAAGTGACGCCATCGCGGTTGCGGAGCCATTGATCGTGTTGTTACCATGACTCAACTCTGACCGTACGGTTCCGGAAAGAGCTCACAGCCGAATGAGGAAGCTTGGCGCCGCAGGCGCAAGACTGGGTGGGGTGTTACGGACGACGCGGGCTTACTACGCCGTCGTTCCGCTGGCCATCCCCCTGCTGCTTTTCTCCCTGGCGGATCGGCCGGGGGCGAGATCGACGATGCCGCCCCCGGCGCCACGACTGGCCGTCGATTTCGTGGCGGCCGAGTCCGAGCCGGCGCCTCCTCTTCCGAATCATGTGTCGTATCTCACGGTCGAGAAGGGCGACACGCTCGATGTCCTCCTCGAGGCGTCCGGACTCGCCCGAAAAGAAGCGAACCAGCTCGTGGCCGACTTTTCCAGGACGTTCGACCCGCGCTCGCTCCGTCCCGGCCAGGTTCTCCGATACGACCGCGACGAGGGAGATCGAACCCAGGCGGTGGAGCTCCTGCTGAGCGGCTGGGGAAGCCTGCGGGCCACGCGGACGTCTCCCGAGTCGGACACGTTCGAGGTCGAGGCGATCCAGGCCCCGCACACGAGCGAGGAGGTCGTGATCTCGGGCGAGGTCGAGAGCTCGGTCTGGGAGGCCGTCGTCCAGGCAGGCGAGGATCCACGCATCGTTGCGGACCTGATCGAGGTGTTCCAGTGGGACGTCGACTTCTTCCGGCTTCAGCGCGGTGACTGGTTCACGCTGGTCGCCGAGAAGCGTTTCGTGGGGCCCGACTTCGTCGGCTACGGGCCGATCGTCGCGGCCCGCTTCCGGCATCGCGGGGAGCTCTACGAGGCGTTCCGGTTCGAGTCGAAAGCCGGATTCGCCGGCTACTACACGCGGAACGGCACGCCTGTCCGCAAGCAGTTCCTCAAGTCCCCGCTCAAATTCAGCCGCGTCACTTCCCGCTTCACCCACCGCCGGTTCCATCCGATCCTCAAGACTTACCGTCCGCACTATGGGGTCGACTATGGTGCCCCGACCGGCACGCCGGTCATGAGCACGGCGGACGGCGTGGTCACCTTCGCGGGCTTTGGCCGCGGCGAGGGAAACTGGATCCGGATCCGTCACAGCTCGAAAACCGAGACCGCTTATCTCCACCTCTCCCGCATCGCGAAAGGGCTGAAGAAAGGGTCGAAAATCCGCCAGGGCGACGTGATCGGGTATGTCGGGTCGACCGGTCTTTCGACGGCGCCGCACCTCGATTACAGAGTTCGCGAGAGCGGCAAATGGATCGATCCGCTCAAGCTCCGCTCGGTCACGCCGGACCCGCTCAAAGGAAAGGCTCTCGCGAGCTTCCACGCGGCGGTCGAGGCGCGGCTGCCGCGTCTTTCAACCAGGGAGCAGCTCGTTGCCGCGAGATGAGTCCACCCCCGGCACCTTTTTAGCAGCGCTCCGACAGCCATGACCCGACTCACCGCGCGTGTTCCGCTGCGCGCCGATCTCGCCGGCGGCACTCTCGACTTGTGGCCGCTCTATCTGTTCCATCCCGGGGCGCGCACCGTCAACGTCGCGATCTCGATCTATGCCGAGTGCCAGGTGCAGACCACCAGCGACTCCTCGATCGACGTCACCCTCACCGACATCAATTTCCATCGCCGGTACTCCTCTCTCGAGGAGCTCGTGGCCGACGAGCGGATGGCCCTGATCGGCAAGACCCTCGAGTACTTCGAGCTCGGCGGTCTCCGCATCGTGACGCGCACCGAAGCTCCCCGGGGATCGGGGCTCGGCGGCTCTTCCGCGCTCGCCGTCGCTCTGGTCCGTTCTTTTTCGGCGCTCGCCGGCTCTCCGGTCGATGGCGATGATC
>JBHEOL010000142.1:0-8404 GCA_046261635.1 Thermoanaerobaculia bacterium
CTGGTGGAGGTTGCGGGCGATCTCCGCGTCGCTCGTCGTCAACGATGCCACCGCATCGCCTCCTCCTCGCTCCTTGATCTCGCCTCGCAAGCTCCACCAGCGCGGCCCCTCTGGTTTCTTTCACAGCCTCTCAGGATGACGACATTCCGCTACTCCCTCGCGCGGATCATTTCGACCACCTCTTTCGCCAGCGCGTTCGGTACCGGGATCGTCAGGTGATACTGCGCGATCTTCCACTTCTCACCGTCGCGCACCAGGACGCCGGTTCCGCGCGTCGTTCCGTAAGACGCGTTTTCGAGCAGCTCGTCGAACCAGGCCGTCGCCCCGTCCGGTCCGATGACGACCTGCCGCTTCGAGGGGACGTACGTCCATCCGCGCCCCTTCTCGAAGTACGGTTCGGCGTACGCCCGGAACTGGGCCAGCGACCAGCGCTCGGTGGCGTCGGTGCCGATGTAGACGGCGTCGGGGGTCATGAGAGCGAAGTACGCCGCTCCATCCGCGCGCGAGGCTGCGTCGTGGAACGCGTCGAGCGTTCGTTCCACGGCCGCGGTTGCGCTCTGCGTGGCGAGCTGTCGCTCGACTGGTTCGGTCCACGACGGCGGATTTGCCGCGATGACTGTGACCGCGATGAGGAGGAGGCTCGAGTTGCGGAGAAGGTTCATGGTTTTTCCGTCCTGAGAGTGGGCGCTATTGCGAGAGCGAGGGAGTGAGTCCGCGGACTGCGCGTACCCGGGCGTCCGTGCGCCCGGTGAGGATCTGGATGGGTCGCCACTTCGAAGGGTCGAGGGGGGTGTGATACGTGACGAGGTAGCGGCTGTCCACGTCGATCTGGATCCGGTTCCAGATGGCATCGAGCCCGCCTGTCGACTCGAGGTCGAAGGCTCTCCCGCCCGTCCCCTCGGCGATCTCGCGCAGCATCGCCCGTTGGTTCGGCGAGGCTCGCGCCTCCGCGGAGTCGAACAGCACGAAGTAGATCGGGACGCCGAACTCGTTCGCGATCCGCTCGACGACTTTCTGATCGTAGCGGCTCGAGGTGTCGACTCCGTCGGTCAGGACGAGGAGGAACCGGTTGCCACTCGCGTTCTCGAACTGCATCAGCGAAAAGATCAGCGCCTCGTTGAGCGCGGTGTTTCCGCTCGCCTCCAGGTCGGCGAGCGTTCTGCGCAGGGTCTCGACGCGATTCGTCGAGGCCTGGAGGATCTCGGGGCGATGGTGGAACCCGACGACGAACACTTCGCCGCCGCGTGTCGCGCGCTCGGTGAATCGGACGGCCGACGTGGCGACGCGATCCATCGACCCGTGCAGGCTCTTCGAGCGGTCGATCGCGATGCCGGCTATCAACGGGTCCGTCGATAGTTGCCGGGCTGAGCGGACGGCCCGTGAATGGCGGCCTTCGCGGATCTGGAACTCGCCGTCGGAGAGGTCGAGAACCGGCCTTCTCGCGCCGTCTTCGACGTTCACCAGGACCTCGACCAGATTCAGCCGGAAGCTCTGGTCCACCGAGACCGGGTCGAAGAACGCGATGTCCTCCCGCGTCACGCCGTTCGCAGCCACGGCCGTTGCGCGGACGAACCCCCACCCCTGCCGGGGGATCCTGGTCCTGAAGGGAGGGCGCGCGACGGAGCTGTGCAAATCGTCATTCAGGTGAAAGTCGACCCGGTCGAGCCGGCGTGCTGGGCCGAGGGTCGGAACCGCTTCGACGATCACGTCGGGCCCATCGTTGCGAATCGGGAGAATGTCGATCTCGAAGTACGTCTCGGAGAGGTTGTACTGAACCGAGTGACGCGCGATGACGGCGTCCCGGGCATCGAGGCCGACCGCCTCGATGTGTCGCCGGGAGGGGCGGGGCCCGAGGTCGATCGTTCCCTCGAACGGCCTGCGTCGCGCCTGCTCCACGACCCTGCCGTCGACACGGAACTGCACCCGCTCGATCCGGGAATCCTTCACCGCCGCGGCGATCGGGGTCTTTCCCAGCAGGGGAGGAGGGGGAAGAAGGAGAACGATGCCGTCCGGCACCGAGGCATGTCCCGACATGCGACGTGCCTCGCGCTCCAGAGGACTGCCCGAAGGGGCGGTCTCGAGCGCGCTCGCGACCGTGTGGATGACCTTCGCGTGCGCAGCGGCCCACTCGTGAATCGAGGTCAGGGAGATGAACGCTTCCCCTCGGATCTCCGGGTCCGACGCATCCCGGATCATCCTTTCGAGAAGCGCTTCGCTGTCGAGGGTCGTCGCTCCCTTCTTGAGCTCATCCTCGGCGAGTGTTTCGGCCATCGCGATGGTGGCCCGCTGGGCGTCGGCCGGGCGGCCCTCCTGCTCGGCGAGCGCACGGGCGAGCTCGAGCTCGCGAACGGCCGACCGGACCGCCCCGACGGCGCGGAGCCCCCGGGCCTTCATCATCCGTCCTTCGTAGACTCGCCCTTCCGCAATCGCGTCGATTCCCGCGATCAGCGGCTTCGCCGAGATTCGAAAATAGGTCAGATGGGCGTTCAGGAGAGAGGGGCTCGGAAACCCGAGCGCGGTCACGACATTCCCTTCCGGATCGAACACCCAGAGGCCCTCTGCCGGCACGTCCTTTCCGTCGGGAAGCTTCGTCTTCGAGACCAGCCTTACCGTGACGAAGGGGGCGAGGGCCGCCGCTGCAGAAGGATCGCCCAGGGTGACCTTTTCGAATTTCCTGCACGCGTCGCAGTTCGGCGTGGAAGAGTAAAGGAGAAGGAGTTTCCGCTCGGAGCGAGCGCGCTCGAGGGCCTCCGTGAAACCGGTCATCCAGGAGAGCGGAGCTGCCTGGGCGGCCATCGATGCGAGAAGCATCGAAACCGCGAGGATCCTTCGAAACGGCATTTCATGGAGTGTAACGGAAGCGGCCATCCCGAGATGTCACCGCTCCGTTTCAATCGGCTCGTCCGATTCACCCCAGATCGAAGTGCCGGAGCTCGCTGATCTCGCGTTTGAGCTCGGCTCGAAAATCGGGGTGAGCGATCGAGATGAGGGCGGCGGCCCGCTCGCGGAGCGATTTTCCCCAGAGATTGACCGCGCCGAACTCGGTGACGATCCAGTGGACGTGACCCCGGGTCGTGACGACGCCGGCTCCCTGGTTGATCGACTTGACGATGCGCGAGACCTTGCCGCCCGCCGCCGTCGACGGGAGAGCGATGATCGGGACTCCGCCTGGGGAGAGGGCCGCGCCGCGTATGAAGTCCATCTGCCCACCGATGCCGCTGTAGATGCGGTAGCCGAGAGAATCGGCGCAGACCTGGCCACTGAGGTCGACCTCGATGGCGGAGTTGATCGCAACGACTTTTTCGTTCCTGCGGATCACGGCCGTGTCGTTGGTGTGATCGCAGGCGTAGAAACCGACGAGAAGGTTGTCGTGGATGAAATCGTACAGGCGCTGAGAGCCGACGCAGAAGCTCGTCGTGATGCGCCCGGGATGGACTTTTTTCAGGCGGTTGGTGATGACCCCGGCCTCGACCAGGTCGATGACGCGGTCCGAGAACATCTCGGTATGGATCCCGAGATCGTGCTTGTCGAACATCCGTGCGAGGGCGGCGTCGGGGATGGCGCCGATGCCCATCTGCAGGGTGCCGCCGTCGGGAACCAGCGCCGCGATGTTCTCGCCGATGGCAGCTTCGGCTTCCGTCGGTTGGCCGATCTCGTGCGAGGGAAGCGGGCGGTTCGTGTGGATGTATGCCGACAGCGCGTTGAGGGGCACGAGCGTGTTTCCCAGCGTGCGCGGCATCTGCTCGTTGATCTCGGCGATCAGGACCGGCGCCGTCCGCGCGGCCGCCACGCTTGCGTCGACCGAGGTGCCGAGCGTGCAGAAGCCGTGCTTGTCGGGTGGGGAGAGCTGAAGAAGAGCCGCGTCGAGCGGAATCTGACGGCGCCAGAAAAGCGCCGGCACGTCGGAGAGAAAGACGGGCGTGAAATCGGCGATGCCGTCGTTGACCGCATCGCGCAGGCTCGCTCCGGTGAAGAGGGAAGTGACGCGGAACCGGTCGAGATTCTGAGGGTCGACAAACGGTATGTGTCCCTCGAGATGGATGTGGTAGGTCGTGACGTTCTCGACGTCGGTGCGTGCCGCCAGCGCGTTGATCAGCGACGTGGGGGTCGCAGCCGCACCGTGGATGAACACCTTCATCCCGCTCGTGATCCGCTTGACCGCCTCCTCGGCGCTCACAGCTTTCTCAGTCCAGTTCTCGCTCATTGAGTCCTCCAGGTCTGCCGTGTCGGGACTCTGACTGCTTGCGCGACCTGTGCCGATCGGGCCAGCGGCAGCGGTGCGGGACGTATCCGATCTCCCGCGGGCCAGAGCCAATCGAACGTTACTCCAGCGGAGCGCCTCGGACTGTGCGAGTCAACCCCCCGAAGTGTGATCCCAGGGGTCCAGTGGCGGAGGATTCATCCTCCGCCGCGGTCGGGCACAAGCCGGCCGGAAACCGGTGACGGCAATCTCGTTCGGGCACGGCTCCCGGTTCGAAGCTCCTCTGGCGATGACCGGGAGAACGGCGGAGGATGAATCCTCCGCCACTACGGCTTTCCACCTCCCGGCTCGACCGGTACACTCCCCCGATGAGACTCCCCCGGTTCCTCTCGGGCGGCGGGCCGAACGCCCCGGCCACCGACCTCGGTCTTCTTCTGCTCCGGCTTTTCGCCGGGCTCGCCCTCGCCTTCGGCCACGGCCTCGGTAAACTGCCCCCCTCTCCGGGATTCGTGGAGGGCGTGGCCGGAATGGGATTCCCCCTTCCGGGCCTGTTCGCCTGGGCGGCCGCCATCGCGGAGTTCGCGGGAGGTCTTCTCCTCGCCGCGGGGCTCATGACCCGCCCCGCGTCTGTTTTCATCCTCCTCACGATGGCGACCGCCGGCTTCATTCGCCATGCGCCCGATCCGTTCTCGGGGAAGGAAAAGGCCTTCCTTTTCCTGTTCGTCGCGCTCCTCTTCCTCATCACGGGAGCGGGGCGTTACTCGATCGATGCCTTCTTCGACCGGCGCAGAGAGGAGTCGAGACGTCAGGGCACGGGTGGGAAACAGACGATGATCGTGCTGATGGCCGCCCTTCTCATCACGGCCATGAGCGGCTCGGTGTCGTCGGCCCAGGAGATGGACTTCGAGTCCTACGAGCCGAAGTCGACTCTCGTCGTGCCGGAGAATCCGACGCCGCGCGCCCAGTTCCCATTCGTGGATGCCCATAGCCATCAGCGCGCGGCCACCATGACGCCTGCCGACGTGGACAAGTTGGTCGAGGCGATGGACGCGATGAACATGGCCGTCATGATCAACCTCAGCGGGGGGTCGGGAGAGAGGCTGCGCGAGGGGATCGCGCGTCTGGAGGGTCGCCATCCGAATCGCTTCGTGACCTTCGCCAGCGTCGACTTCGCGAGGATCGACGAGGAAGGATTCGGCGAGGCTGCGGCGAGGATTCTCGAACAGGACGTCCGGGCGGGCGCGCGGGGGTTGAAGATCTTCAAGAACCTCGGGATGTTTCTCACCGACGCGTCGGGAGCGCGCGTGCCCACGAACGACCGCCGTCTCGATCCGATCTGGCGCAAGGCGGGGGAGCTCGGCATTCCGGTGCTCATTCACACGGGCGAGCCGTCGGCGTTCTGGGAGCCGGTCGACCAGCACAACGAGCGGTGGCTCGAGCTCAAGCAGTTCCCGAACCGCCGGCGGACCGATCCGAAGTTCGCCTCGTTCGAGCAGACGATGAGGGAGCAGCACGATCTCTTTCGCCGTCACCCGAAGACGATCTTCATCAACGCCCACCTCGGGTGGCTCGGAAACGACCTCGCCCGGCTCGGGCGCCTGATGGACGAGCTGCCGAACATGATGACCGAGATCGGCGCCGTGCTCGCCGAGCTGGGGCGTCAGCCTCGAGCAGCGCGCGAGTTTCTCATCCGCTATCAGGACCGCGTTCTCTTCGGGAAGGACTCCTGGGCGCCCGACGAGTATCCGACGTACTTCCGCACGCTCGAAACCGCGGACGAGTACTTCGACTATTACCGCCGCCGCCACGCGCACTGGAAGATCTACGGCCTCGACCTTCCCGACGAGGTGCTGCGAAAGATCTACTTCGGGAATGCGCTGCGCATCATCCCGGGCCTCGACGCGACGCTGTTCGAACAGAAGTAGACGGGCGGATGGCCCGCGCGCGGCTGATCCTATGGGATTGAGAGCCTGACGCGGCGCGACCGCACGCGCTCGCGTGACCCGCTGCACTTGGCGCCGCCGCAAGCGGGGTCAGTATGAGTCGATGTTCATCGGACGGTTGCTCCTCATTGGTCTCCCCGCGGCAGTCGCACTGGGCGGCGTGGCGGTCCTCGCTGCGCGGTCACAGCGGAAGCGAAGGGCGGATGGTCTCCGGGGCCGGCTGCTCCGGAATGCCCGTGATCCCGAACCGGACGCGCCCGGAGCGGAGCTCCCCGAGCCTGTGCGGCGTTATCTCGAGTATGCCCTTCCGCCCGGCACTCCGCCGATTCGGACGGCGTCGCTCCGGCAGGCCGGAACGTTTCGGCTCGGCGGGATCGGTTCGGGCTGGAAGCCGCTGGAGGCGACCCAGTCATTCTCCTCTTCCCCTCCTGCGTTCGTGTGGGAAGCCCGGATTCGCATGGCTCCCGCGCTTGCGATCCAGGTCGTCGACAGTTACCTCGGAGGCGAGGGAGCCATTCATGCGACGGCCGCTTCCCTCATTCCGATCGTCGACCGGAAGGGCGCTTCCGAACTGAATTCCGGGGCGCTGATGAGGTTCCTGGCGGAAGCGGTCTGGATTCCGACGAGACTCCGCCCTGGGGATGGCCTCTCCTGGCAGCCGATGGATCAACGGCGGGCGCGCGCGATTCTCGAGGACGGGCCCAACCGGGTCGAGCTCGAGTTCACGTTCGGCGATGACGGGCGGATCGAGACCATTTTCGCGCCCGGGCGCTTTCGCGACGTCGACGGAATCGGCGTTCCCACCCCCTGGATCTGCCGCCTCGGCATGTGGGCCTCGGTCCACGGCTTTCGAGTTCCACTCGAAGGAGAAGTTGCGTGGTTGTTGCCGGAGGGAGCGCTCGTCTACTGGCGTGGGAGAATCTCCGAGATCCGCTTCCAGCTCGCGAGTGATTACGGGGCCTCGTCCGGGCCGGGCTCGCGCTGAGGAGCCTCGAGGACTGCCTTCAGCCGCCGACGGACGCGCGCCGCGAACGAGACGTCCGACTCGTCGTCTTCAGGCACCTCGAACTCGAGATCCTCATACGGCGGCTGAAGGCGCGCGACCGTCCCTTCCGATCTGGAGTCCTCGATCGCGGCGACGACCTCGCCGTAGTCGTACCCGAGGATGAGGAGCTCCTGGCGGATCACATCGTCGAGTCGTTTCGTGAAGTCGCTTTCCATGGCCCCCGCATCATTCGGACTTCGTGCCGGCTTCGCAAGCGACAGACAAAGTGGCGGAGGCTTCAGCCTCCGTCATCGTCCTTGAAAGACGAGAAAGTGGCGATCCCGGAGTGCTCCGTCGGCTCAGTGACTCAGGGGGAGAGCGGCGGAGGATGAATCCTCCGCCACTGCGGTCGTCCCCGGCAAGGATGGAGCCCGCACGGGAGTCACGGTGTACGATTCCCGATCATGACGACGAGAACGGTGCCCCGCCAGGCCCTCCGCCTCCTTCTTCCGCTCCTCCTCATCGCGATGTTCGCGGCCGGTTCCGAGACGCCGCGCGCCTCGGACGGCGTGACGATCGCGCCCGACGGAACGCCGCACTATGCGACGTTCTCGATCGCGGCCGTCGATCCGGAGACGGGTGAAGCGGCCGTCGCGGTCACCACGCGCGTTCCCTTCGTCGGCCGGGCGGTTCCCTGGGTCCGGGCCGGGGTCGGCGCCGTGGCAACGCAGGCGTGGACGGTCGTCGAGTACGGGCGCCGCGGCCTCGATCTGATGGAAGCCGGGGTCGCTCCCGAAGATGCGCTCGAACAGTTGCTCTCCGACGACGCGGGGCGCGATCGACGCCAGCTCGGCCTGATCGACATGAAGGGGCGGACGGCGTCGCACACCGGCAGCGGAAACGGCGCCTGGGCCGGCAGCCGTCAGGGGAAGAACTACACGCTCCAGGGGAACATCCTGGTTGGTCCCGAGGTGCTCGACGCGGTTGCGGCGCACCTCGATGCGACCGCGGGGACGGGGATGCCGCTCGCCGAGAGGCTGATTCTCGCGCTCGAGGCCGGGCAGGCAAAGGGAGGCGACCGTCGCTGGGGGCTTTTTCAGAGCGCCGCGATCCGGGTCGCCGACCCGAACAATCCCGGTCGCGGTGGCGACAACATCTCCCTCGCCATCGAAGTCGGCGAGCACGAGCAGCCGATCGCGGAGATGAAGCGCATCTACTACAGGACCACGCGACGCCTCGGGTACCGCTCCTTCTCCGATGTCCGCGGTCCGGACG
>JBHEOL010000183.1:0-14763 GCA_046261635.1 Thermoanaerobaculia bacterium
ATCTCTTCGAACCCGGGTGCGCGATCGGGACGCAGCGCGATCGCGGTTTTCAGATGAGCCAGACCGGGAAGTTCGACGACCGTGGTCGGTCCGACCTGGGGCACTCCGAACGGTGTCAGTTGCTCCCTGATGTCCTCGACCACCATCTGGTGCTCGGCCTGCTCTTTCGGATCATCGAGAAGCTCGCGGACCCGATCGAGGGACCTCGTTCCGGCGAGAGCCATCGTGGTGAGCTCTCCGCTGCGAATCGAGAACAGCGGTTCGGGCGTGGCTCCGAGGACGCCCTCACGGCCGATCGACCAGCCGTACGGGGCCAGCGGAGCCGGGATGGCGGCAAAGCGCGCTACGAGCCACGGAACGAGGGAGTTGCCGGCGGTCAGACGCCCTGTTTCGAACTCGACCGGGACGATCTTGTCGAACTCTCCCCGAAGCACCGCGGAATGAGCCGCGCTGAAAAGAGATTGAAAGGAGGCGTCGTCGACCGGATCCCACTCCACGGGTGGGCGAAGCGCAGGACCGAGAAGTTCGGGCAGCCCGGCTGCATCGACGATGTCCCAACGAGCCGGACTCTTCCAGGGCCGATCGCTGCTCAGGAAAAAGTCGTTGATATAGAAAGCGGGCGCCGCGGGCGGCTCGGGATCGGAGCGAAACGGTCCCCATCCGACGAGCAGTCGTCCGGGGGTCAACTGGATGAGCGCGAAATCACGCATGGGCGATTCGGGATCCGTCGGCACGGTTCAGGCCGAGACGCTCGCCTTTCCTTCCACGACGGCGGGCTCGACCCGGCCGGTGCGCGTCGGTCCGGTCACCATGGGCGACGGCAGTTTCACCGTTCTCGCGGGACCGTGCTCGATTGAGTCGCATACGCAGTTCGAATCCATCGCTTCCTTCGTCCACAGCGAGGGCGCTGCCATGCTGCGGGGCGGAATCTTCAAGCTGAGAACCAAGCGATCTTCTTTCCAGGGACTGGGAGAGGAGAGCTACGAAATCGTTCGCGCCGTCCGTGAGCTGACCGGAATGCCGATGGTTGCGGAGGTGACCGATCCGCGGCAACTGGAGCGGCTCGTCGACGTTGTGGATGTCCTCCAGGTCGGCACCCGCAACATGTACAACTATGCTCTTCTAAAGGAACTGGGACAGATCCGCAAGCCCGTCATGCTCAAGCGGGGCTTCTCGGCTCTTCTCGACGAGTGGGTGAACGCGGCCGAGTACGTGACCGCGGGCGGGAACGAGGACGTGATTCTCTGCGAACGCGGCATCCGCACCTTCGAGACCCGAATGCGCAATACGCTCGATCTCGCTTCGGTCGCCTGGCTCAAGGTCCACTCCTCCTTCCCCGTGCTGGTCGATCCATCTCACGGGACCGGGAAGCCGGAGCTGATCGCGCCGATGACGCTCGCCGCCGCGGCGGCCGGAGCCGACGGAGTGCTGATCGAGGTTCATCCCGAGCCGGCCCGCGCCCTTTCGGACGGGCATCAGGCCATCGATTTCGGGCAGTTCGGCGCCCTGATGACCTCTCTGCGCCCGCTGCTCGCAGCCCTCGGACGGCAACTGAGCCACTCCTGATGAGCCGACCTGAAACCGGGCCCGATCCCGGCCAGATCCGGGCGATGTTCGGCTCGATCGCGCGTGGGTACGACCGCGCGAACAACGTCCTGTCGGGCGGTATCCATCACGTCTGGCGACGGAAGCTCGTGCGGTGGAGTGGGGCATCCGCCGGCGACCGCGTCCTCGATTGCGCCACGGGCACCGGAGATCTCGCCATCGCCTTCGCCCGGGTCGTCGGGGATTCGGGTGCGGTCATCGGCACTGACTTTTCTCCCGAGATGCTCGAGTCCGCCCCTGCGAAGGCCGCGCGCGCCGGCGTCAAGGTCGTTTTCGAGACTGCGGATGTCACGGCGCTTCCGTTCGAGGACGCAGCGTTCGACGTAGCGAGCATTTCGTTCGGGATCCGCAATGTCGTCGATCGCGTAGGGGGGCTGCGGGAGATGGCCCGCGTGGTCCGCCCGGGTGGGCGGGTGATGGTTCTCGAGTTCGGGCAGCCGGACAGCGCCGTTTTCGGGCCCCTCTTCAATTTCTATTCGCGAAAAGTGCTTCCGCGGCTCGGCGGGCTTCTCACCGGCAACTACGAAGCCTACAGCTACCTCGACCGCTCCGCCGGCGCCTTTCCCTGCCGCGACGAGTTTCTGGCGCTGATGGAACAAACGGGTCTTCTGACTCGGCTGGAGTGGCGCTCGTACACGGGTGGCATCGCATATGCCTATCGCGGCGTCAGGTTCTGACCGCCGAGTCTGACTCGGTGTGCTCGTGGCTCTGCCAGCCTCTCCAGGCCGCCCACGCCAGGAAGATCCACAACACCAACCCCAGTGGTATGAGCAACGATTTTCCCGGCGTCTGCGCGACCGAGTCGGCGTATCCCCAGGGGAATCCTTCAGCCCACGTCGTATAGGTAAGGAACACGTACGCGGAGACGGCGAGGATCGTCGCGGCGTAGGTGCGAGGTGGCAGGAGCAGAGGCAGAAGAGGAAGGGGCCAGATCAGATACTGCACGCCGTATCCGGGTGCCACGATCAGGACGGCGAGGAGGATGAGGGGGATGAATCTGCCGAGCCATAGGATCGGATCGCTGTCGACGTTCAGGCGACGCCACGCGAGCAGGAGGAGCGCGACCACCGCTGCCACGACCAGGTACTTGCCCTGCTGGGCGTAGAGCAAAGCGGTCTTGTACAGGAGAGTCGTCCGCGGCTCGGCGATGAGACTCTCGCTCCAGAGAAGGAGAGCGGGGAAGCCCCACTTCCCGGAGAAACCGGAGTAGCCGAATACGTTTCTGACGAACGACGGCCCGGCGAGAAGAGCGACGGGCACGAAAATCGTAGAGAAGGCGATCGCGAAACCGCTCGCTACCCGCCACCACTCGCGGCGCGCTGCCAATAAGAAGAGCGGAACCAGGAAGAGCGGAATGATCTTGATGCCCACCGAGCAGGCGACTGCGATCCCAGCCAGGAAGGGCATGCCGAACGAGAGGGCGAGCACGCCCACCATCAGGAAAGCGAGCATCGTCGCGTCCGTATTGCAGTGAAAGCCGGAGATGAAGATCGCCGCCGGGCACAGAAGGTAGTAGGCGGCGATCGGCATTTCGATCTTGTGACGGCGGAGAAGAATCAGGAGACACGTCGCCGTCACGCCCTCCGCGATGACCTGCGCAACGCGGAGCAGGTCGGTGAATTCAAGGCCCGTGACTCCCGCAAGGGAGTCCAGGAGCGAGAACATCAGCATCGCCAGCGGCGGATGGTTCAATTCCCACATCCGTGCATAGGATCCGGCGATTCCGTGCTGGCGTATGAGCTTGGCCCACAGGATCATGAAGGGAACGTCGTTCGTCCCGATCGAGGTTACGACCAGGAGCAGACGGCTACCCAGACCGAGGCCGAAGATTGCAAGGAGAAGCCGCTTGGAGACCTGCATGCCGTGGCGATTCAGCGTACTGCATTATGGCACGCGAGCTGTGATACGTTTGAAACGGGAGATGAAACATGCCGCTGAATCGTGAACAGATTGTCCGCCGAGCCGCGCAGGAATTGCGTGACGGTTTCTACGTGAACCTCGGAATTGGCATGCCCACCATGGTGGCCAACAACATTCCCGAGGGGATGGAAGTCATCCTGCAGTCGGAGAACGGAATCCTCGGCCTCGGTCCGTTCCCCGCCGAGGAGGAGGTCGACGCCGATCTGATCAACGCGGGCAAGCAGACCGTCACGGTCCTTCCGGGCGCCTCGTTCTTCAATTCCGCCGAGTCCTTCGGGATGATCCGCGGAGGCAAGATCGATCTCTCCATCCTCGGCGCGATGCAGGTCTCGGCGAAGGGTGATATCGCCAACTGGATGGTGCCGGGGGCGATGGTGAAGGGGATGGGCGGCGCGATGGACCTGGTCGCATCGGCCCGCAGGCTGATCGTCACCATGGAGCACGTGACCCGCAAAGGGGAGAAGAAGATCCTCAACGAGTGCTCGCTTCCGCTCACCGGTGTCGGTTGCGTGAACCGGATCATCACCGAGTATTGCGTGCTCGACGTGACCGGGGATGGTCTCGTGCTTCGCGAGCTCGCTCCGGGCGTGACGGCCGAGCAGGTCCAGGAACTGACCGAGCCGAAGATCCAGATTCCCTCGGAGGTCGGCCAGATCCGTGTTTGACAGGGTCGGCTCCCGCATGGGAGCGAGTCCTGAGTCAACTGACGTTGATGCTCGGTTTCGTCGTTGTCTGGAACCTGATCGCGGTCATTCGGAACAGCCCGGAAGAACGGGTCCAGTCGCTGGCCTGAGGATGCCTCTTGGGGCGTCGTTCCTCCAGAGATTTCCTAGCGCTTCAGATCTTTCGCCACGTTTCTCGCCTGCCAGAGGTGTCGCCACTCGTGGGCTGCGAGGATCCGGAAAGCGTCCCACAGGTTCATACGGAGAAGACTCGACGCTGGCGAAGACATCTTCACGCGCGAAAGATCGCGACTGGCCGCCGTTTTTCGGAGACCGAAGATTTCCCTCTGCACTTCCTCGAAATTCGCGAGGAGACTCGCCCCGTCGTGCTGGACGGCCGTGGGAGGCAGGAACAGTTTCGGCGATCGCTGCTTCCGCTTCACGGGAGGCTCGAGTTGCCGGACCATCCATCCGCCCAGGAAGGTCTGGCGGAAGCTGCGTTTCGGAGAGACATCCGCCCGCGCCAGTGCGTCGCGCATCGGCGTGAGGTACTCGCGGTTGGATTTGGTGACGTGGGCGACGCAGTCGGCGACGGACCAGCGTCCCATTGCAGGGCGGCGATTCAGATCTTCGTCTGGCATGGAGTTGACCAGGCCGCGGTAGCCGGCGGCAGCGCTCCGGAGCTCTTCGGCGATCGACGTGAGCTCGGGCGCCGCCGTTTCAGGCTGAGGCTTCATGACGGGTCGAGGTTTCAGTACGTCGCGACCTTCTGCATGGCTCCGATGAAGTCGCCGAGCTGCGGGAGGATAGCCTCCTCGAGGCTCGGCGCGTAGCCGACGAATGTGTCCGTCGCGCCGATCCGCTGCACGGGTGCGTCGAGGTACTCGAACAGCTCGTCCGAGATGCGCGCGGCGATCTCGGCTCCGTAGCCCCAGGTCAGGCAGTCCTCGTGAGCGACGATCACCCGGTTGGTCTTCTTCACCGACTCGGCGATCGAATCCCAGTCGTAAGGGCTCAGCGAGCGGAGGTCGATGACCTCGGGATCGAATCCCTGCGACTCGAGCTGGCTCGTCGCCGCCATCGCTTTCTGTACCAAAGCGCCGTAGGTGATGATCGTCATCTGCGATCCGGGGCGGACGACCTTCGCCTTCCCGAAGGGAATCATGTATTCGTCGCCCGGATACCGCCCCTTGTTGTAGGTCTGGCGGTAGAGATGCTTGTGCTCGAGAAACATCACGGGATCGTCGCTGCGAATCGCCGTCCGGAGCAGACCGGCTGCATCGAGGGCATTGGAGGGCATGACCACCCGAAGTCCCGGGATGTGCGTGAACAGCACTTCCCCGGACTGCGAGTGATAGAGGGCTCCCTTGATGTAGCCGCCGATCGGAACGCGGACCACGACGGGGGCCTTGAACCCGTTGTTGGAGCGCCACCGCATCGTCGCCAGCTCGTTGCGCAGCTGCATGTAGGCGGGCCAGATGTAGTCGAAGAACTGGATCTCGACGACCGGCTTGAGTCCGCGAGTCGCCATCCCGACGGCTCGGCCGATGATGTTCGCCTCGGCGAGCGGCGAGTTGAATACCCGCTCTTTGCCGAAGGCGCGCTGGAGTCCGGCGGTGAGCTTGAATACGCCGCCCTTCCCCTTGCACTCCTCGAGGACTTCCTCGCGTGAGGCGTCGGCAACGTCCTGGCCGAAGACGACGATCCGCGGGTCGCGCTTCATTTCGTCGCGCAGGCAGGAGTTGATCAGGTCGACCATCGTGCCGTCCTTCGCCCCCTCGGCGAACTTCGGCTCGGTATCGAACTCGCTGGATGTCGGATCGACGTCGGGTGAGTAAACGAAGTCGTAGATCGTATCGGCCGCGGGCTGCGGCGTCGCCACGGCGCGATCTCCCGCGTCGTTCACTTCGCGATCGACTTCCGCGCGCAGTTCCTCCAGTGCTTCGGGGGTGAGCAGGCCCTGCGAGAGTAAATGCTCGCCGAACTTTCGAACCGGATCGCGCTCCGCTTCGGCTTCACGCTCTGCCTTGGGACGGTACAGAGTCTCATCGTCCGACAGGGAGTGCGAGTAGGGGCGGATCACATGCGCGTGAATCAGAGCGGGGCCTTTCCTCTGACGGCAATGCTCGGCGGCTTCCTGCATCGCCGCGTAGGACTCGAAGAAATCGGTCCCGTCGCACTCTCGGATCAGCAGATTCGGGAATCCGCTCACCAGCTTCGAGATCGACCCTCCCGCCGTGTTCACTTCGACAGGTACCGAGATGGCGTAGCCGTTGTCCTCGATCATGAAAATCACGGGAGTCTTCAGAATGCAGGCGGAGTTGAGCGCCTCCCAGAACTCCCCTTCGGAGGTCTGTCCCTCGCCCATGGAGCAATAAACCACCTCGTTCTGCTCGAAGGCGATCCGCTTTCCGAGCTCGGGAACCTGCGCCGCCTTCATCCCGGCTTCCGCGGCGCCGACGGCGTGGAGGCACTGCATTCCGGTGCACGACGACTTGGAGATGATGTTCAGGCCGGGGTGGCCCCAATGCGAGGGCATCTGCCGCCCACCCGAGTTCGGGTCGTCGTGCGCTCCGGTCGCTTCGGCGAGGATCTCGTACGGCGTCATTCCGAGCTGCACCATCAGGGCGCGGTCGCGATAGTAGGCGATCACCCAGTCGTGCTTCGGCTTGAGCGCCATCCCTGCCGCGACGAGCACGGCCTCGTGCCCGACTCCGTTGATCTGGAAGAAAATCTTGTTCTGCCGCTTGAGCTGAATTTCCTTGTCGTCGAGGCGCCGCGACATGTACATGTTGCGGTAGACCTGAACGAGGGTGTCACGGCTCAGGGCCTGGTGGTTGCCGGTCATCGTGTCTACAGCCATCCGGTGGGGCTCCTGAAATCAAGGGTTTCCGCATCCTAGCATAGGGACTCCGGCGCTTTTTCGGTGCTGCTCGGGCCAGGTCTGGTCGGGAGGTTCGAGGTGTTTGACCCTCTCCTGAACAACCGGAAGCGGCTCGGGTGTCAGGCAGGCTCTTCCGCCTCGGCCGGCTTCCGGAACATGTCGAGCATCAGGAGTCCGATGCCGACACAGATGGCCGAGTCGGCGACATTGAAGGCCGGCCAGTGTCGCTCCACCCCGCCGACCACGACATAGAAATCGAGAAAGTCGACGACGTATCCGAAACGGAAGCGATCGATCAGATTCCCGATTGCCCCACCCAGGATCAGATGGAGGGCGGTCTGCATCAGCCGGTCGCTTATCGCCACCTTCAGCGAATAGATGACCACGAAGATGAAGACCCCGATCGCCCCGACGCTGAGCAGGATCGGAACCAGTGAGGAGTCCGTCCGGTTCCCCAGCCCGAAGGCCGCGCCGTAGTTCCGCACGTAGACGAGGTCGAAGAAGTTGGGGATGACCGGGAGGCTCTCGTGCAGCCTGAAGTTGAGAAGCACCAGATGCTTGGTGTACAGGTCCAGGACGACGATGACCGCTGCGAAAACGATGTATGGGAGTCGGCGGCTCAAGCAATCGCTCCGGCTGTGTCTTTCTCTTCGATCAGGCGGTCGAGCTCGAGTCTGAGCCGCTCGAGGATCTCGTCGTAGCGGAACTGGCCGATCGTCTCGGTCCCCTTCTTGAGGTTGACGAAGCTCGGCGCGCACCACATCCCGAGGTCGGCGTCATCCGTTTCGCCGGGCCCGTTCACCCGGCATCCCATGACGGCGATCGTGATGTTCCGTTCCTTCGCATACTCCGTCATGCTGCGGACATCCTCGGCGAGCTGAATGAATGCTTCGTTCTCGACGCGCGAGCAGGAAGGGCACGAGATGATGTTCATCCCCTTCTGCTCGAACCGCGGCACGGAGCGAAAACGCCCCGAGCGGATGTCGTCGAGGATCTGACTGCCGACGGTGATTTCTTCTCCCTTGCGCTCGAAGGGGAGGGTGAGTGAAACGCGGATCGTGTCCCCGATGCCGCGGGTGATCAACTGCTCGAAGGCGATGCGCGTCTTGATGATGCCGTCCGGCGGCATTCCCGCCTCGGTCACGCCGAGGTGAAGTGGAACGTCGGGCCTCGCCTCGGCGAACCGGATGTTGGCGTCGATTACCTTGTTCGGGTCGGAGTCCTTCAGGGAGACCACATAGCGGTCGAAATCCATGTCGTCCAGCATCACGCAGTGCTCGAGAGCCGATTCGAGCATCGGGCTGATCGAGTCGTCCGCGGGATATTTCCCGAGCTTCTCGGGATCCACCGAGCCGCAGTTCACGCCGATGCGGATTGCGCAGTCGTGCTCGCGTGCGACATCGACGAGCCACTGCACTTTTTCCCGGATCGGCTTCTGCCGTTCGATATGGTAGAGGTGGCCTGGGTTGTAGCGGATCTTCTGGACGAGCGGGGCGACCTTTTCGGCCAGACGGTAGTTCTCCTGGAGGTCGACGACCAGATTCGCCGTCGTTTCCGGCCGGAGGATGGCTAGCGCCTCGACGTCTTTCGGGTTGTCGACCGCCACCCGGACGATGTCTCCCCCGGCCGCCTCGATGAGCTGGATCTGGCGGAGGGTGGCCTCGATGTCCTGAGTACGCGTTGCGGCCATCGACTGCACGGCGATCGGATGATCCCGGCCGATGGTGACGGACCCGATCCGTACGTTTCTCGCTTTTCGTTCCAATGGCTTCTGGCTCCTCCCCGCCTTAACGAGTCGGGGGAACGGTGTCATTCCGCCCCGCTCGTCGCTCGGGGGCACCGGCGCCGACCCGACTAGGCGGTGGCACTGTCCGTCTGCTGACCGGCGGGCGTCTCGGCGAACGTTTTTTCCACGAAGGGAATCAGGGTCACCGTCAGCCCAGACGCAATCCGGCGGAACGAGGCCGCGGTCTGCTTCGAGATCGAGAGCCGGGAGAACATGATGATCGTCCAGAGATCAGCGTTCGGCAGCAGCCCGCCGAACCCGAGCACCGATTGGATGCCGTAGGGCTTCACGAACTCTTCCTGGTCTGGAATGTAGGGGCTCTCCTGGGCCTCCGGGATGTGAAAAATCCCGTAGGTGGCCGTCGACTGGACGATCAGGTCGGGGGCGGGATTCACGACGTTTGCGATCGAGAGGCCGAACTCCGTGATCAGCTGAGCGATCATGGGAGCTCCGTGCACCATCTCTTCACTGAGGAGCGGAACCGCCTGATGGGCGGCCGACTCCCTCCGGTTCCTCCAGCGCGGCTCGTCGCCGTCGGTCGCGAGGAGCGTGAGGCAGCGCAGCCATTCGGGGCGGTTTTCCTCCGGGATCCAACGGTCCGCGAACCGCTGAAGGTCGGGGGGAAGATCGGAATAGACATGGGTTTTGAAGAAGCGGACGAGGGCCAGCGCCGGCTCTCCCTTTTCGTCCTTCAGAGTGGAGCGAAGATGTCCGACGAGGGCGCGGCTGATGGACTCGAGCGAACGTCCCGACCGAGCGAGCCCGGTCAGGTCTTTCCGCAGGGAGTCGAGGTCTTCCTTCGAGAGATGCATAGATCGACTGAGCTGCCTCGCAAGCTGAATGCCCGCTCGGGGACCCGCCATTTCTGAACCCCGCGAAGCCGGCCGGTGGGTTAGAATTCGCGCCGCCCATCATGGACGACAAACGCTTTCCTTCCGGCTTCCTCTGGGGTGCTTCGACGTCCGCTTATCAGATCGAGGGCTCTCCCCTGGCCGACGGTGCGGGAGCCTCGATCTGGCATCGCTTCTCCCACATTCCCGGACGGGTGGCCCAGGGGGACACGGGCGACGTTGCCTGCGATCACTACCGCCGCTGGCGGGATGACGTGAAGCTGATGAAGGACCTGGGGCTTCAGGCCTACCGTTTCTCGATCGCCTGGGGGCGCATCCTGCCCGAGGGGACGGGAAAGGTGAATCAGAAAGGGCTCGATTTCTATCGGGCGCTGGTCGACGAGCTCGGCGCGGCCGGAATCGAGGCGATGGCGACGCTCTATCACTGGGACCTGCCGGCGGCGCTCGACGAGCGGGGGGGATGGCTCAACCGGGACGTCGCCTCATGGTTCGCCGACTATGCCGCAGTGGCGTACCGGGAGCTCGATCACGGCGTCCGCTTCTGGGCCACGATCAACGAGCCGTGGGTGATCGTCGACGGCGGCTATCTTCACGGGACGATGGCGCCAGGTCACGCGAGCCCTTATGAAGCCATGCTGGCCACTCACAACGTGCTGCGCGCCCACGGCGAGGCGGTTGCGGCCTATCGCGCGGTCGGAAAGAACCAGGTCGGCATCGTGCTGAATCTCGAGCCGAAAGTCGCCGCCTCGGACTCGGAGGACGATCGTCGCGCCGCCATCCGCACCGATGCCTACATGAACCGCCAGTACCTCGACCCGGTCTTCCGCGGGTCCTATCCGGACGAGCTTCGGGAGGTCTACGGAGAAGGATGGCAATCCTTTCCGGAGACCGACTTCGAGGGGATCGGGCGGCCGATCGATTTCCTCGGGATCAATTACTACACGCGGGGTGTGATGGCGGCCGATCCGACAGTGCCGTACGAGAGAGCGCGTCGCGTTCCTCAGCCGAACGCGATCGTGAACGCGGTCGGCTGGGAAGTCCATCCGGATTCGCTTCGCGACCTGCTCGTTCGGGTCTCCGAGGAGTACACGAAGATTCCACTCTACATCACGGAAAATGGCGCGGGCTTCTACGATCCGCCCGCTCCGATCGACGGCAAAATCGAAGATCCTCTGAGGACGGAGTATCTGCGGACGCATTTTCTCGCGGCGGCGGAGGCCATGGAGAGGGGCGTGGATCTCCGCGGCTACTTCGTCTGGTCGCTGATGGACAACTTCGAGTGGGCTCACGGCTATTCGAAGCGGTTCGGCATCGTCCACGTGAACTACGCGACGCAGGAGCGGACGATCAAGCAGAGCGGGAAGTTTTACTCGGAAGTCATTCGCACGAACGGTGGAGTATTAGAGAGAAAATAGGACGAATAGGACCTATAGGCCCTATTCGTCCTATTTGGAGGTTTGCATGCTGACTCGTCGCTCTCTCTTCAAGACCGGAGCTCTCGCCGCCGGAGCCGCAGGCGCGGTCGGGCTGAATCTCGACCTTCTCGCCGGTCCGATCGCCAGAACGTCCTCGAAATGGCTGGAGCTCGACCGCAACGAGAACCCCTGGGGTCCTTCACCGCGCGTCCGGAAGGCGATCGTCGACCGGATCGAGCGGGGCAATCGCTATCTGGATGGGGACGAGCTGGACGCTCTTCGCGATCGCATCGCCTCCCGCGAGGGGGTGACGAGGGATCACATCGTCTTCGGCGCCGGCTCGAGCGAGATCCTCTGGATGGCCGCGCAGGAATACCTCGGTCAGGGGCGCACGCTCCTGCAGGGGACACCGACCTTCGAGCTGATCGGCCGACTCGCCGAGCGCAACGGATCGAAGATCGTGAGCGTGCCGGTCAACGAGAAACAGGACGACGAGCTCACGGCTCTCCGCACGAAACAGAAGGCCGCCCCCGCTCTTCTCTACCTCAACTGGCCGAACAATCCCTGCGGCTCGATGCTGCCGCCCTCCGATCTGAAATCATTCGTGACCGAGGCGGCGCAGAAGGGGCCGGTGTTCGTCGACGAAGCCTATCTCGAGTATGCCGATCCCACGTTGGGCAGCTCGATGAATCGTGTCGTTCGCGATGGCGGCGACGTCATCGTCGCCCGGACCTTCTCCAAGATTCACGGGCTCGCCGGCATGCGCATCGGGTATGCCGTGGCTCAACCCGAAACAGCGCGCAGACTCGCCGGACATCGGTTCAGCGTGATCAACTCACTCGGGCTCGCCGCCGCGATGGCCGCTCTCGACGATCCTGAGTTCGTCGAGCTCTCGCGCTCGAGGAATGTCGAATCCCGCAAAGTCATCTGCGACGCGTTCGATGAGGCGGGCGTCGGCTGGATTCCCTCGTCGACGAACTTCGTCTGGTTCCGCGAGGGAGACCGCGATCTCGCCGGTTCGTTCAGGGAGAAGGGGATCCTGATTCCCCGGGGCCGTTTCCGCGGGGGATGGAACCGCGTGACGGTCGGGACCACGGACGAGGTACAGCGTTTCGCAGAAGTGCTGCGCGAGATCTGACTTACCGCGTCGCTCCGTTGCGGTCTCCCGGAATCAGGTGCAGCGTGGTCACCGGTTTTTGAGGCAGAAAAGGGGTCGCTTCGCCGCGCGCCCAGGCCTCGTGGCCGTCATCGAAATGGGGCGAGAGCGGATGGCCGCTCTGTCCGCCCGGCATGTGGAAGATGCCCTCGCTTTCCCGCCCGGGAGAGACGACCATTCTCTGGGAAGCGCCGACGTCGGGTCCCTGCGCGCGCGGCATATCCCAGTCGCCCGGAAGCTCGAGCGGCGGCATCGACAGTCGGGACCCGACGAGCGGGATCGACCTGGCCATTGGATGTTCGATCCGGCTCGTGTTCCGCTGGCCCCAGCTCCGGCTTGAAAGCGATGCGCCGTCGCGAGTGAGCTCGGCGGCTACTTCGTCCGCGCGGGCCAGGAGAAAAACTTCCCAGGAATCGTGACCGGGGGGAACAAGGTGCTCGGGCCGTTCGGAGACGAGGAGCCAGAGGGGATGTTCCCGCTGCACGAGCCGGTTCCAGCGAAACTGCGGATCGGCCTCCCTCGCCGGCGCCGTCAGCGCTTCGAAGACGTCGCGCTCGACGAAAGCGCGGAACGCCCGCACGAGCCTGTAGCCGACGGAATCGACGGATGCCCTCGCTCCCCACCGCGCCAGCTCCTCCTTCATCTGATCGCGCAGCGGACTGGCCGGCGCCTGGGCGAGAACGCGCGACATGACCCCGTGCCATGGCGACAGGAAGAGGGCGCGGTCGTCGAGCTGGATCGCGAGCAGGTCGCGCTCGGAGGCCTGTTCGATCGCGGCGAGTCCGTCCCGGAGCTGCCGGGCCCGTGCACCGAGGGCGTAGCCGCCGTCTCCGATGATCTCGAGCGACTCCCCGCCGACGACTCGGGCGTTGGCGCTCCAGAGCCGGCCGCCTGGCGGATCGGTGAGCCGGGGAGCCTCGTGAGGCTCGAGCCACTCCCACGTCGCGGGAACCTCCGGTGAGGAAACCGGAAGCCGGTAGTCCTGCGCGCGGCTCCTTCTCGGAATCGCTCCCGTGAGAGTCCAGCCGATCCTCCCGCTGCTGTCGGCGATCAGAACGTTCTGCGCCGGCATCGAGGTTCTCTGCGCGACCTCCATCGCCTGCTCGAGGCTCTCGGCCTCAGCCATCCGGAGCAGATTGAGATTCGCTCCGGAAGTCGAATGGGCGACCCACCGGAGTGCGCGCCGGCGTCCGCGATGATCCGTATCGATGACCGGTCCCCAGACCGTTTCCTCGACTTGCACGGCCCTCGTCGTTCCATCGCCGAGGGAGATCGTCTCCTCGTGGAAGGTGGTCTTGCGCTCGCCGTCGGCGGTTGCGTAGACGCCTTTCTCGCGCTCCTCGAGGACCACCAGATCCACCCAGTCGCCGTAGCTGTTCGTGAAAGCCCAGGCGACGCTTCCGTTGCTTCCGGCGATGATGCCGGGGGAGCCGGGGAGCGTGACGCCCGTGGCCCTGATCTCGCGGTCGCCATCCTGGACGACGATCGACGCGCGGTACCAGATATTCGGCACGTTCAGGCCGAGATGCATGTCGCCCGCAAGAATCGCCCGGCCGTTGCCGACCGAGGCACTTACGGCCATGTTGTTGCTGCCGAGAAAATGGTCGGCTGCAGAATCGAGCTCGAATCGAGCCGCTTCGATCCGCTCGAGCTCCCTCTCCCGCAGGTCGACGACCTCGGGTCCGGGAATCGTCGGAAGGGGCAGCTGCGAGCCGTCGATCGGCGCGTCCCAGGCGGAGCCCGGGGAAGTGAGGAACTCGAACAGCGCGGCCGGAACTGTATCCCGCAGCACGCCGTAGGCGGAGTCGGTGAGCCCGCTCTCGTCCTGCAGGTCGAGATACATCGCGTACACCGCGATGATGGTGTCCTCGGGGGCCCACGGGCGGGGCTTCGACCGGAGGACGAAGTACTCGAACGGCCGTGCCCTCAGGTGAGCCACCCCCTCGTTCACCCCCCGGGCGTACGCCTCGAGCACTTCCCGCTGCTCGGCAGGGATCTGCTCGAGCGCAAGGACCGCTCGCGCGCGGAAACGGTGGATCCTCAACTTCTCGTCCGACTGCGCAGCGACCGGGCCGAAGAGCTCTGCGAGCTCGCCGGCGGGCTGCCGCCGGAGAAGGTCCATCTGGAAGAACCGCTCCTGACCATGCAGGAAACCGAGCGCTCGCTGTGCGTCCACCCGCGACGAGGCCGTGATCGTCGGAACTCCCAGGGCGTCGCGCTCGATGGTGACCGGCGCGGTGAGTCCGGCTACCGGAACCTCGCCGTCGGTGATCGGCAGGCTCGATCGAAGCATCAGCCATCCCGCGGCGATGACGAGGAGGGCGATGAGAAGAACGAGGAGGGCGGCCCAGGCCGCGAATCGGAGGACTCGCCTCGGGCCGGCAGCGTGTTTCGGAAGAGCATCGGCGGTCATGGTCTGCGATTGTGGCTGAGCCATCGCGGGCGCGCAACGATGGGATGCGCAGGACGATGAAATGTCGGGTC
>JBHEOL010000188.1:0-3330 GCA_046261635.1 Thermoanaerobaculia bacterium
AACCCGAAGGGCTGGTGGAGGTTGCGGGCGATCTCCGCGTCGCTCGTCGTCAACGATGCCACCGCATCGCCTCCTCCTCGCTCCTTGATCTCGCCTCGCAAGCTCCACCAGCGCGGCCCCTCTGGTTTCTTTCACAGCCTCCTCAGGATGACGTAGCTCCGTGCCTGTCCTTGCCGTTGCCTTTACTTCTGACTTCTGCCTTCTGCCTTCTGCCTTGCTTCTATCTACTCTTCCGCCATGGCGATCAGATGTTCTCTGGTGCAGAGCGCGAGGCCGTCGAGATCGTAGCCACCTTCGAGAAGCGAGAGGACGCGGCCGCCGCAGACCTGATCGGCGACTTCGGTGACGCGCCGCGTCATCTCGCCGAAAGCCCGTTCGGTCACTTCGAGGCCCCCCAGAGGATCGGAGCGGTGAGCGTCGAAGCCGGCCGAGATCAGGATCGCCTGCGGCGCGAACTCCAGCATCTTCGGCACGATCGATTTCTCCATCGCCGCGAGCACGGCGGCATCCCCGTCGCCCGCTTCGAGCGGGATGTTGAGCGTCGCTCCTTCACCCCGACCGGTCCCTCTCTCGGCGGCGCCGCCGGTGCCCGGGTAGAAAGGGAAGCGGTGCATCGAGGCGTAAAAGACGTCCTCTCTCGATTCGAACAGATGCTGGGTGCCGTTCCCGTGATGAACGTCCCAGTCGAGGATGAAGACGCGGTCGATCCCCTCCATCTCGCGCAGGTACTCCGCTGCGCAGGCGATGGTGTTGTAGAAGCAGAAGCCCATCGCCTGGGTACGCTCGGCATGATGGCCGGGCGGACGGGCGATGATGTGAGCGCGCTCGAGCTCGCGCCGGGCCCAGATGGCGTCCGCCGCATCGAGGGCCGCGGACACGGCCGTCCGCGCCGCCTCGGCGGTTCCCCGGGAGATCGGATTGTCGAGCGAGTGAAAGAAGCGGGCTCCTTTCTCGACCGCGGCCGCGAGCTCGCGCTCGTAGTCGGCCGAGTGAACGCGGGCGATGATCCGGTCGGTCTCGGGATGATCCGGGACCGAGGGGAAGGTGCGCTCGGCCAGTCCGGCCCGGCGCGCTCCCTCGACCGCCGCCGCCAGCCGCGCGGACCTCTCGGGATGCATCACTCCCGTGTCGTGGGCGGCAAATCGGGGGTCGGTGTAAACCCCGATGAGGGATCGGATCAGTCGCTGGTGCACGGGTGAGCTCCGGGGGACCGCGGCCTGCAGGCCGCGGGGGTCCGGCAGATATGGTACAACCGCCCGGTTTGAGAAAGGCTCTCCGAATCGCCCTCATCGCCGCCGCGACGATCGTCCTGCTGGCGCTATTTCTTCGAAACAGCGATCCCGGCGAGGTCATGGCGGCCCTCCGCTCGGTTCACCCTGCCTGGTTCGCCGCGGGTCTGCTCGTGAACTTCACCGCCCTGGCCCTCCGCGCTTTCCGGTGGCGGACGATTCTCGGAGCCGCGGCAGAAACCCCTCCCATTTACGATACCTTCCTCAGCACCGCGATCGGCTTCATGTCCTCGGCCGTGCTGCCGATCCGCGCCGGTGACGTGATCCGCCCTGCCCTGCTGAGCCGGCGGACCGGCGTACGGTTCTCGACCGCTCTCGGCACCGTCGTCAGCGAGCGGCTCATCGACCTGACGTCGAACCTGACGCTGTTCATCATCTTCGCGATGACGGGAGGACGCGCGCTCAGCGCCAATCCGGCGACCGCGAAGAGGGCCCTCGTCATTCACAGCGCGGCCTCGATTGCGGCCATCGCGCTCGTCACGCTGCTCACGATCGCGGTCCTTCTTTATTTTTTCAGGGAGCGAGCGCGCCTGGTGCAGCTTCGCGTATCGACCTGGCTTCCGAAGAGATTCCGGCACGGATGGGTCAATTTTTTCGACGCGCTCGCCGCGGCGCTCCGGATCCTCGGACGACCGAGGATTTTCGTGCGCGTCTTTCTACTCACCGTCGGAATCTGGACCTGCCTCACTGCCCAGTACATCCTCGTCCTTCACGCGATGAACCGACCGCTTCCCTATGTCGCGAGTTTTCTGATCGCGACCATGGCGATCGTCGGTCTCGCCATTCCCACTCCGGGAGGCGTCGGCGGCTTCCACAAGGCCGCACAGATCGCGCTGACCACGTTCTACGGGTTCGATGTCAGCAGCTCGGTCGCGGTCGCGCTCGTATTCCACATCGTCGGGATCCTTCCGGTCGTTTTGACCGGGTTCGTCCTCTTTGCGCGCGAGGGGATGAGTTTCCGGCAGCTCGCCCGGATGGGCGAATCGGCCGGGAAAGCCATCGAGAACGGTGCAGAACCGTAGATAATATCGAGGGCAGATCGTTCTCGAAGGGAGTTTCGGCGATGCGGTGTCCCTACTGTGGACATACGGAAGACCGGGTTGTCGATTCGCGGGAGAGCCGTGAGGGGGAGGTCATTCGCCGGAGACGGGAGTGCGCCCGATGCGAGCGGCGCTTCACGAGCTACGAGAAGATCGAGATGCTCCCCTTCCAGGTGGTCAAGCGGGACCAGCGCCGGGAGCCCTATGACCGGGAGAAGCTGATGACGGGGCTGAGGGTGGCGTGCCGGAAGCGACCGATCTCGGCGCCGACGCTCGAATCGATCGCCGACCAGATCGAGGCCGCCATGCAGGATTCGTCGGACCGGGAGATCGCGAGCGGCGAGATCGGCAACTTCGTCATGCAGCGGCTGCGGGAGCTCGATCAGGTTGCCTACGTCCGATTCGCCTCGGTCTATCGCCGCTTCGAGGACGTCGAGCAGTTCGTCCGTGAGCTGAGCCAGCTCAAGGAAAAAACCTGACGAACGTGGCCGCGGCTTTCCAGCCGCGGCGTGCCGGTCCGCGAATCCTGCGAACGCGTTCAAATCCCCAGTGTTACGGTCCCTCCGCGTCCACGCAGCCGGGGCTGGAAAGCCCCGGACACATTCCTCCACTTGTGGGAACAGCCATTGCACGATCACCCACGCTGTCCTTTCGACGTGCTGTGTCCTTTCCCCGCAGTTGTTGTGCGGGGCGAAGTCGTGATTGGATAGGCGAAACAGGCCGTGCGAGAAGGGGTGAGAGATGACCGAGCCCACCGAACCAGGAAAAGAAGAAGCGATCAAGATTCCGGACGTGCTTCCGGTTCTGCCGCTGAAGGACCTCGTGATCTTTCCGTTCATCATCGTTCCTCTTTCGGTGTCCCGTGAGAAATCGATCAATGCGGTCGACCAGGCTCTGGCCGAGAACCGCGTGATCATGCTGACCGCGCAGAAGGATTTCCAGAACGAGGATCCGGGAGAAGAGGATCTCTACCGGGTCGGCACGGTCGCGATCATCATGAG
>JBHEOL010000198.1:0-6478 GCA_046261635.1 Thermoanaerobaculia bacterium
TCGTAGCCGCGGATCCTTTCCGCGGCTACGTGATGCATTGTGGCCGCGGATCTTTTCCGCGGCTACGTGCCACGAAGCGGAATCGTGCACGAAGGGTGTGAACCTGGGTCGCACCGGATCTGGAACACCACCGCTTCGGGCCATGATCCCGGCCGCGGAAAAGATCCGCGGCCACTATCCGCGGCCACACGCTTCACGCGGCCTCGGTGTTCTGAATGCCCAGATCGCCGAGGATCTGCGCGGCCGCCGCTGCCCCCGTCTCGCAACCTCCCTCCATGAATCCCTGCGCATCGAGCGAACAGTGTTCGCCCGCGAAGAAGAGGTTGCCGACCCTCTCCCCCTCCACGCCGCGGAAGGCGGTCCACTGACCCGGCTTGTAGGAGGCGTAGCTTCCCCTCGCGAAGCGGAAGCTCGGCCAGTGAAAGCGAACCTCGGTCATCCCTTCGCGAGTCGCGGCGATGCCGGGGTAGACGTGATCGAGATCGCGCACGAGCAGGCGCGCCTGTTCGGCATCGCTCCCCTCCCCGAGCTCGACTCCGTGACGGCCCCCGGTGAAGTTGGTCAGCACACCGGCGCGCCCGGGCTGGAGCCGGCTCGTCTCCCACGTGAGCTGGAACGGGAGGTCGGTCAGCACGCTCCCGTTCGAGCCGTGACGTGATCTCCACGGGCGCTGGTCGAAGCCGACCATCAGCTTGGCGTTGGTTCCGGTCGAGAGCTTCGCCGCCGTTCGGTTGCGCCGCGGTGAGCCCGGCGATTCCGGCGCCGACGATCAGGACGGGGTCGGCGGCGGCCATCCGCCGCGTGGAGGGCATGCAGCGGACGGCCGCGAGTCCCGCCGCCGCGGTTCCGGAAGCGGCGAGGAAGCTGCGGCGCGTGACGCGCCGCTCCTCGAATTTTTCGACGATCTCGGCGGGATCGATGCCCGTTCGAAGAGAGAAATGCGCTGCGCGGAGCGAGCGCCGGAGCAGGCCGAACAGCGGAGTGCGCGCCATCAGAGACCTCCAGAAGGGCCGGCCAGCACGCTTCGATCACACCGCCGGCACGATCCGTTCGACGATGCCGAACCGGCTCACGCTCGCGGGCTCGGGACGCCCCCTATTCTCGACTTGATCGGGCTATTGTACAGTCCTGGGCTCTATTCAGATTTCGAGCAGGAGGGACCCTCGTGAAATCGACGCCGCTGCAGGCCTACTGGCGAGCCAACCGGCTCCTGATTGCCATTCTCCTCACCATCTGGGGAGTCGTTTCCTACCTCTTCGCCATCCTGCTGGCGGTGCCTCTCTCCTCGGTCCGCGTCGGGCAGCTTCCGATGAGCTTCTGGTGGGCACACCAGGGGTCGATGATCGTATTCGTGCTTCTCATCTTCTTCTATGCATTCGCGATGGACCGCCTCGACCGGAAGTACGACGTTCACGAGGAGGAGGAGCTTTGAGCGTCGAAGCCTGGACTTACCTCCTGGTCGGACTCAGCTTCGGGGCGTATCTGTACATCGGCTACATGAACCGCGTGCGCGACACGCGCGGGTTCTACGTCGCCGGTCAGGGCGTGCCGGCCGTGTTCAACGGCGCGGCAACGGCGGCGGACTGGATGTCGGCCGCGTCGTTCATCTCGATGGCCGGGCTGATCTCGTTCATGGGTTACGACGGGACGGTCTATCTGATGGGGTGGACGGGCGGATACGTTCTGCTGGCCCTCCTGCTGGCTCCGTATCTCCGCAAGTTCGGCAAGTACACCGTTCCCGATTTCGTCGGCGACCGTTACTACTCGTCGACCGCGCGCGTGGTGGCCGCGATCGCGGCGATCGTCATCTCGCTGACCTACGTGGCGGGGCAGATGCGCGGCGTCGGCATCGTCTTCAGCCGCTTCCTGAACGTCGACATCAACACCGGCGTGATCATCGGGATGGTCATCGTCTCCTTCTTCGCGGTCCTCGGCGGAATGAAGGGGATTACGTGGACCCAGGTCGCGCAGTACGGCGTCCTGATCTGCGCTTACCTCATCCCGGCGGGAGCGATCGCCTGGATGCTGACGGGGAATCCGATCCCGCAGTCTGCCTTCACCTTCAGCGATCTCGTGCCGCGGCTCAATTCCCTGCAGGCCGATCTCGGCTTCACCGAGTACAGCCAGCCGTTCACCTCCAAGCCGATGATCGACGTCTTCTGCATCACGATGGCGCTGATGGTCGGGACCGCCGGCCTGCCTCACATCATCGTCCGCTTCTACACAGTGCCGAGCGTTCGCGCGGCCCGCTACTCGGCCGGATGGGCCCTTCTGTTCATCGCCCTCCTCTACACCACCGCGCCGGCCATCGCGGCGATGGCGCGCTTCAACCTGATCAACACTCTCAACGGGAAGTCCCTCGAGCAGATCCATCAGCTCGACTGGGTCGAAAAATGGGAGACGACCGGGCTGCTGAAGTTCGAGGACAGGAATGCGGACGGCATCATCCAGCTCACCCCCGACACCGCGACGAGCGAGATGATGATCGACCGCGACATCATCGTCCTGTCGACTCCGGAGGTCGCCGGGCTCGCTCCGTGGGTCATCGCCCTCGTCGCCGCGGGCGGGCTCGCAGCCGCGCTCTCGACCGCCGCCGGCCTCCTGCTCGTCATCTCGAGCTCGATCGCTCACGATGTTTACGCGCGCCTGATCAACCCCCAGGCATCGGAGGCCAGGCGCCTGCTCGTCGGACGCATCATGATCTTCGGCGCGGTGGTCGTCGCGGGGATCTTCGGCATCTATCCCCCGGCGTTCGTGGCGCAGGTGGTCGCCTACGCCTTCGGCCTCGCCGCCGCCAGCTTCTTCCCGATCATCCTCCTCGGCATTTTCGACAAACGAACCAACCGCGAGGGAGCAATCGCGGGCATGTCCACCGGCCTGGTCTTCACGCTCGCCTACATCACCGCGAACAAGTACTTCGGGATGCCGGCGTGGTTCGACATCAGCTCGGAAGGAATCGGCACGGTCGGCATGATCCTCAACCTGATCGTCACGATCGTCGTCTCGCGCCTGACTCCTCCGCCGCCGCAGGAGATTCAGGAGATGGTGGAATCGGTCCGCGTCCCGCGGGGCGCTCGGGTGGTCGTCGTGGAAGCGCATTGACGAGGGGCGAGGGGCGAGGGGATGTTCCGTCATCCTGAGAGAGCGCCGGAGAAACCGTGACGCTCGCGCCCACCGACTTTGCGAAGACTCTCTTTCCGCGGCGCTCCCTCAGAGGCTGTGAAAGCCTCTCAGGATGACGACCTCTCGCCCCTCGCTCCTCGCCCCTCGCCCCTCGTCCCTCATCCCTCGCCCCTCATCCCTCGCCCCTCGCCCCTCGTCTCGCGCTACGATAGCTTCCGAGCGTGACTCGTGGACCCTCGCGACTTTCTCAGCCGTACCCCTCCCTTCGACCGGCTCGATCCCGAGCGGATGCGGGCAGTCGAGCGCGCGCTCGAGATCACCTACGCCGCGCGCGGAGAGACGATCCTCCGCCGCACCGATGCCGGCAACGAGTTTCTCTTCATCATTCGAAAGGGATCGACGCGGCTCGAGTGCGACGGCCGCGTGGTCCAGATTCTCGAAGAGGGAGATCCGTTCGGTTATCCATCCCTTCTCGGCGGCGGCAGCCCGACCGTCGACGTGGTCGCCGAGGAGGACACGCTCCTCTACCGGATCCCGAAACCTGTATTCGACGAGCTCCTCACCGTTCCCTCTTTCGGCGAGTACTTTCTCAAGGAGCTCGCCGGCCGCCTGCGCAGCGCGGCCAGTGGCGGACCGTCGATCCTCTCGGGGAGCCTGGCCGACCCGGTGGCCGGACTGGTGACGCGCCCGCCGGTCTCCGTCACACCCGAGACGACGATCGTCGAGGCGGCGCAGACGATGACGCGGGAGGAGGTGAGCTCGATCCTCGTCTCGAGCGAGCCGCGTGGAATCGTGACCGACCGCGACTTCCGCCGCCGTGTCCTGGCGAAGGGTTTCGATCCCTCCTCCCCGATCTCGGCCGTGATGAGCCACCCGCTCCGCACGGTCCCCGCCCGAGCCACTCTGTTCGAGGCTCTTCTCGAGATGCTCGAGCAGCGGATCCATCACCTCCCCGTCGAGCAGGACGGTCACATTCTCGGCGTCATCACCGACACCGACCTGCTTCGCCATCAGCTCAAGAGCCCTCTCCACCTTCTTCGACTGCTCGAGCGGCTCCGCGATCCGGAGGAGTTTCCAGGCTTCGCGAACGAGATCGTGGCCATGGCCGACGTCCTCTTTCAAGGGAAGCTCGATGCGCTCGAGATCGGCCGGATCGTGGCGACTCTCAATGATGCGGCAGCCCAAAGGGTCCTGCGCGGGGTCGAGCAACAGCTGGGCGATCCACCCTGCGATTACGCCTGGATCGTGTTCGGCTCGGAGGGGCGGATGGAACAGGCTCTTCTGACGGACCAGGACAACGCGCTCGTCTATTCCGAGCGGAGCCCGGGAGCGGAAACGTACTTCAGCGAACTGGCGACCCGGACCGTCGACGGGCTCGCAAAGCTCGGGATCCCACCGTGCCCGGGAGGGTTCATGGCAAGCCGCTGGACGATGCCTCTGGCTGCATGGAAGCGGCAGTTCACGAACTGGATCGAGAAGCCCGAGGAGAGCGCCCTCGTTGATGCGGCCAACTTCTTCGACTTCCGGCGCATCGCGGGAACGCTCGACCTCGAGCCGCTCGACGAGGCGATCGCACGCGCCGCGAAGAACCGCATCTTCCTCGCCCGGATGGCGAAGAGCGCGCTCGGCTTCCGCCCTCCCCTCGGCCTTTTCCACCGGATCCGGGAGAAGCCCGCCGGCGTCGATCTCAAGAAAGGAGGCATCATTCCGATCGTCGCCATCGCTCGCGTCTGTGCGCTCGCTCTGGGCATCCGGACGCGCGGAACCGTCGATCGCCTCGCGCGCGCCGCGGGAGATCCCGAGGGGGTGAGCATCGAGGGAGCCGACACGCTCCGCGAAGCCTTCCGATTCCTCCTCCATCTCCGGCTCGCTCACCAGCTCCGCTCGCACCGCGAAGGGCGTCCGATCGACAACTCGGTCCGTCTCGAAGAGCTCTCGGCGCTCGAGCGGCGCCACCTCAAAGAGACCTTCGTCGAGATCGCGGAGGTTCAGCAGGCCCTGGAGCTGCGCTACGGGACCAATCTTCTCTCGTGAGCCGGGGGGGGGGTGATGCCGTGATCTTCCGCTCGCCTCGCTGGGACGAAGTCGACTACTGGGCTCTCGATCTGGAAACGTCGGGGCTCCAGCCTCGGAGGCATCAGATCCTTTCGGTCGGAATGGTCCCGCTGCGGAACGGGTCCATCGAATGGGGAGGACACGACTACACGCTCGTCCGGCCGGAGCTCACCGACGACCTCGATCGCAACGCCCTCGGCGTTCACCAGATCCTGCCGGGAGAACTGGAGGGAGCTCCGCCTCTGTCCGAAGTCATGGATCGCATCCACGAGCGGCTGGGAAGCGGAGCGGCGCTGATCGTTCATCACGCTCCGTTCGACGTCGGTTTCCTGAAGCGCGCCTTCCGGACGATCGGGATGCGCTGGCCGCGCCCGCCGATCGTCGACACGCGCCTTCTCGTCGCGCGCGTCGAGGAGCGCATCCAGCGGCTCGAGCCCTATGCGCCGCCGCTTCCGCGCTCGCTCACTGCGCTCTGCACGATGTTCGGGCTGCCGCCGTTCGAAGCGCACCATGCTCTCGGCGACGCCCTCGCCACCGCACAGCTCTTCCTCGCCCTCCGAGCGAGGCTGGGCGCAAAAACGCTCCGCCAGCTCCGCTAATGTGGCGGAGGCTTCAGCCTCCGTCAACGCCTCCCACGAAGCCATGCACCCTCGCCACACCAAGACGTCCATCCCTGCCGATCCAACGGTTCCCCTCCGTGAAGCAGGCAGCGGAGGCTGAAGCCTCCGCCACAAATCTCACGTGCCCGTGTGAGGTGCGGCACCGCACCGTGTGGCCTCCGGGGAGTAGTTGTGGTGCGACTCGAAAGAGGGGGAGCCATGAACTACCCGATCTGGGAACTTCCTGCCGCCGGTCTTCTGATCGCCTTCGTCGCCGTCGTCCACGTCTTCGTCGCCCACTTCGCCGTGGGCGGAGGACTCTTTCTCGTCCTGACCGAGCGAAAGGCGCGGAAAGAAAATGACGGCGCCCTCCTCGAATACGTACGGCGCCTGAGCCGCTTCTTCATCCTGCTGACGCTCGTCTTCGGCGCCATCACCGGCGTCGGGATCTGGTTCACGATCGGCCTGGTTCATCCCTCGGCCACCGCGGCTCTGATCAACGTCTTCGTCTGGGGATGGGCGATCGAGTGGACCTTCTTCTTCGTCGAGATCGCCGCCGCCCTCGTCTACTACTACGGCTGGGACCGGCTCACCGCGAAGATGCACATGGCGATCGGCTGGATCTACTTCGGCGCCGCCTGGGCGAGCATGATCGTCATCAACGGGATCCTCACCTACATGATGACGCCCGGCCGCTGGCT
>JBHEOL010000274.1:0-4698 GCA_046261635.1 Thermoanaerobaculia bacterium
GGTCGAAGGCATGGATGAGGCCCTCCCGCCGCCAGCCTATATCGAGGATCGCGCGTTGAAGGTAAATTCGGTGGAAAGAGATTCACCGCCTGATTGCCGCCGGCGTTCCACCCCCACCATGTCTTCCGGGCGGGATGACCGGAATCCGGGCCCGCTTCTGAGGATCGGCCGGTTCCTCCGGCCTGAGCGGAATGAAACCGCCGCCGATCCGTTTGGGAAGCTATTCGTTTCGCAACCCGGCCGCCCGAAGGCGACGGGTGGCGGAAACCGGCGTTTCCGAGAGGATATGAGCACCGAGAGCCAGCAGAAATCCGGCCTCCGGGACAACTTCGAGGCGATCGTCATCGCGATGATCTTCCTCAACTTCGTCCGCATTTTCGTCTTTCAGTCCTTCAAGATTCCGACCGGATCGATGATCGACAACCTGCTGATCGGCGACCATCTGTTCGTCAACAAGGCGATCTACGGCGCGCCGGGTCCGAGCATGCTCGAAAAGATCGTCCCCCTTCGGGAGGTCCGCCGGGGCGACATCGTGATCTTCCGATTCCCCGAGAATCCGTCGCTCGACTACGTCAAGCGCGTGATCGCCCTCCCCGGCGAGACGATCTCGATCCGTGACCGCGAGATCTTCATCGACGGCGAGCTCCTCCGCGAGCCGTACGTGACCCACAGAGACCCGAACGTGATCCCGGCCGCGCCGAATCTTCCCGAGCCCTACCGTTCCCGCGATCAGATGGCCGACTATCTCGTGCCGGAGGGGTCGTACTTCGTCATGGGGGACAATCGTGACGATTCGTACGACTCCCGCTACTGGGGCCCGGTCAAGCGGGAGCTGATCAAAGGGCGCCCGTTCCTCATCTACTGGTCGTGGGACTCCGGGGAGGCGGAAGGTGCGCAAGCCCCGGGTCTGATTGCCGGACTCTCCGATGTCGCCCTCAACTTCTTCGACCGGACGAGGTGGGACCGGATGTTCTTCATCATCGACAGCCGGTATCACTACCCGTTCCGCGATTGAGCAGCGTGGCGGAGGATCCTTTCCTCCGCCGGCGCCTCAGCACGAGAAGTGCGCGGGGATCGCTCAACCGCGGGGAAGGTTCACGCGAAAGGTCGATCCCCCTCCCGGTTCGCTCTCGACTTCGATGCTGCCACCCTGAAGCGCAGCGAGATGTTTCGTGATCGCCAGCCCGAGCCCCGTGCCAGGCACCTCCTGCGATCGGCTGCGATCGACGCGATAGAAGCGGTTGAAGATCCGCCGCTGGTCGGCAGCCGGAATTCCCTCGCCTCGATCGGTCACCTCGATCTGCGCGAGCCTCTCCGTTCCAAGCACCCGCATTGTGACTTCGGCTCCGGAGGGACTGAACTTGATCGCATTGTCGATCAGATTCGCGACGATCTGCTGGACCCTTTGGGGATCGACGATGGCCTCCACGACATCCCCCGGGGAGACCGAGAGCGTCACGCGGCGGGAGGCAGCGCGGTCGGCGAAGTCCTTCGCCGAGTCGCGCAGAAGGCCATTGAGGTTCACCTTGCGGCGAACGAGCTCCAGATCGCCGGACTCGATTCGGTTGAGCTCCGAGAGGTCGTGCACCAAACGCTCGAGACGAGTGAGCTGCCGGGTCGCGACTCCCCACAGCAGTTCCTGCTCTCCGGCCTGAAGGCCACCGCCCTCGAGCGTCTCCACCGCCGAGCGGAGTCCAGCCAGAGGGGTGCGTACCTCATGAGAAAAATCCGAGAGAAAGTCGCGGCGGATGCGCTCGAGATGCTCGATGCGCGTGACGTCGATGAAGATCGCAACCGCGGCCACTTCCGATTCCTCCTCGAGGGGGAAGACGTGAACGTTGACCTGTCGCTCGCTCTCGCCGGTTGGGATCGAGACGATCTCCGACGAGGGGTGTCCCTCGAGCGCCCTGTCGAGCGCGGAGTGAACCGCCGCTTGCCGGATGAGCTGATAGAACGGCGCACCGGCCATGAGGGAGAGGGATCCGATCAGGTCGAGCAGCTTGCGGTTCGCGAAGACGACGTTCTTGTCGCGATCGATGGCGAGCACTCCCTCGCCGATGCCGTCGAGGATGCGTCCGCTCATCCGCTCGAGCGCGACGATCCGACGGCGCTGCTCGACGACGGTGAGCCGCCACTCCTCGATCACCCGGGCCATCTGACCGACGACCCCATCGTAAGCCGCAGCCGGGATGGGTGAGGACTCGCCCGACGCGAGGCTGGCTCGTGCGCGGTCTGCGAGATCCTGTGCCTGCCGGACGCGTGAGGCTACCCACAGGTAGCCGGCGGTCGCCGGAAGAGTGAAGAAGAGGAGAACGGCGGTGACGGCAAGTACCCAGCTCCACGACTCCTCCGGAAGGAGGCCGGCCGAGAGAAGCAGACCGAGCGCGACCGAAAAAATCAGCGTCACCAGCAGGATCAGCGACACCCCTCGGAGAAAGGAGATCATCCCTGCGCCCGCGCCGGCTCCTCCGGGGGGTTCTGTTCGAACCGGTAACCGGTTCCGATCACGGTGGAGATCCTGCGCTTGCCGATCTTCTTCCGAAGGTTGCGGATGTGAGCATCGACGGTCCGGGTCTCGACGTCTTCCGCCATCCGCCAGACTTCGCTCAGGATCCTGTCCCTCGAAACGACAGCGCGACGATTCCTGATGAGAAGCCAGAGGAGCTCGAACTCCTTCTTGGCGAGCCGCACTTCCTCGCCGCTCACGAAGACGCGGAAGGTCTTGCCGTCGACGCGGAGCTCCTCGTCCTCGTAGACGGGGGCATCGTCGGTGAGCGATCCGGCCCGCCTGAAGATCGCGCCGATGCGGGCGATGAGCTCACGCATGCTGAAGGGCTTGACCAGGTAGTCGTCGGCGCCGAGCTCGAGGCCCATGACGCGATCGCGTTCGCTCGTTCGCGCCGTGAGCATCAGGATGGGCATGGATCGCGAGCTCTGGTCCCTTCGGACTTCGCGGCAGATCGTGAATCCGTCCAGGTCCGGGAGGTTCAGATCGAGCACGAGGAAATCGAAGCCCCCCTGCTGGACCGCGAGCAGACCCTCCTGACCGTTGCCGTAGTGCTCCACGCGATACCCCTCGCGCTCGAGATTCAGGCGAATGGTGAACGCGAGATCCGCGTCGTCTTCGATCAGTGCGATCCGTTTCATGGATGAGCTCAACTCCGCCTCAGGCGTCCAGGCTGCCCGCGTGCTTGATGACTTTTCCCTCGACCAGGTAGACGACCATCTCGCAGATGTTCGTCGCGCTGTCGGCGATCCGCTCGAAATATTTGCCAATGAATGTGAGCCGGATCGCCCTCGAGATGTTCTTCGAGTCTTCCAGCATGTAGGTCAGGAGCTCGCGAAACGACTTCTCCGTGAGGGCGTCGACCTCGTCGTCCCGGGCGATGACCCGGCGTGCGAGCTGGGCATCCCGCCGCACGAAGGCGTCGAGTGCCTGCCGGACCATCTCCTGGGAGATCCTCGCCATCCGTGGAATCTCGATCAGGGGCTTGAGCTGAGGCTCGCGGTTGAGCTCGATCACACGCTCGCACACATCGACCGCCAGATCTCCGATGCGCTCGAGGTCAGGGGTCACCTTCATGATGGTCGCCACGAATCTGAGATCGACTGCGGCCGGCTGCATCTTCGCGATCAGCTGCAGCGTGGCGGCGTCGATCTCGAGCTCCATCCTGTCGATCTCGTCGTCGCACCGAATGACCTGCTCGGCCAGTTCCGTGTCCCGCTCGAGAAGAGCGCGGATCGATTGACTGATCGAATCTTCCACCATCGCGCCGATCCTGAGCAGCAGCTCGGTCAACTCGGCGATGTCCTTGTCGAAATGCCTCTGCATTTTGCCTCTCTCCCAACCATCCACCGGCGCCGCTGACCCGCTCAGCCGAAGCGGCCCGTAATGTAGTCCTCTGTCAACTTCTCCGCGGGGTTCATGAAAATGGTGTTGGTCTCGTCGTATTCGACGAGCTTGCCGAGCATGAAGAACGCCGTCCGGTCGGACACCCGGGCCGCCTGCTGCATGTTGTGCGTCACGATGACGATCGTGTAGTTGTCCTTCAGCTCCCAGATCAGCTCTTCGATTTTCTGCGTTGCGATCGGATCGAGCGCCGAGGCCGGCTCGTCCATCAGGATGATGTCCGGATCGACCGCCAGCGCCCGGGCGATGCAAAGCCGTTGCTGTTGCCCCCCCGAAAGAGCGAGAGCGCTCGCGTTCAGCCGGTCCTTGACCTCATCCCAGAGCGCTGCCCGCTTCAGGGATCTCTCGACGACTTCCTCCAGCAGGCTCCGATCCCCGAGCCCGCCGATCCGCAATCCGTAAGCGACATTCTCGAAAACCGACTTCGGAAAGGGATTCGACTTCTGGAACACCATGCCGACGCGCCTGCGAAGCGCCACCACGTCCAGCCCCGGCCTGTTGACGTCCAGCCCGTCGATCGAGATCAGACCGTCGACCCTGGTTCCCGGGATCGTGTCGTTCATCCGGTTGATCGCGCGGAGAAAGGTCGACTTCCCGCACCCCGATGGACCGATCAGCGCCGTGACCTGCTTCTCGGGGATGTCCAGCGAGATGCCATGAAGCACCTGGTTGTCGCCGTAATGGAAATCGAAGTCCTGCACCAGAATTTTGGTGCGAACTTCCGATCGTGATTCCTGCTGTGAAACGCTCGTCACGGGTGTCTCCGTCTCAGTGCGCCGGTCGAAGTC
>JBHEOL010000315.1:0-4097 GCA_046261635.1 Thermoanaerobaculia bacterium
TCATCGTCGCTTACATGACGCAGGCGCTCGACCTCGTTCCCTCTGACCGGGTGCTGGAAATCGGCAGCGGCTCCGGATATCAGGCGGCCATCCTCGCCGAGATCGTCAAAGAGGTCTATACCATCGAGATCGTTCCCGAGCTGGCCGCGAGATCCAGCAGCACGCTCGAGCAACTCGGCTATGGGAACGTGACGGTGAAAGAAGGGGACGGCTACCGGGGATGGCCCGAGCAGGCACCGTTCGATGGCATCATCGTCACCGCGGCCCCGACTTACATTCCGAAGGCACTGATCGATCAGCTGGCCATCAACGGCAGGCTCATCATCCCGGTCGGTGATTGGTATCAGGAACTGATCATCCTCACGAAGACCGCCGATGGGGTCACCGAGCGTCGAACGCTTCCCGTCCGATTCGTCCCGATGACCGGCGAGGTCACCAGGGACCCGAACCGCCGCTGAGGCGTGGCGGCGGCGCGAGGGATTCGCCGGTCGAAAACCGGAGAGACGGGTTACACTATTCTCGGCGCCAGCGTACTTCCGGGTGAGGCACCAGCTCGAGCCCGCACCAACAATCAGGAGAACCGCCGCTTGTCCCAGACCGACCCGAAGACTGCCAGGATCAAGGTCCTCAAGAACCTCTACGACTGCCTTCAGTGTCCCGCCTACTGCTGCAGCTATACCCGGATCGACGTTTCCAAGCGTGACATCGCCCGGATTGCGCGGCATTTCGATCTCGAGCCTGACGTCGCTGAAAAGAAGTTCACCAAGCTCGTCGAAGGACACAAGGCGCTGCGCCATCAGAAGGACAAGATCTTCGGCACGATCTGCCAGTTCATCGACAAGGAAACGCGCCGGTGCACCGTGTACGAGGCGCGGCCGGACGTTTGCCGCACGTATCCCGAGACGCGCCGCTGCGGCTACTTCGACTTCCTGAAATGGGAGCGCGAGCATCAGGAAGACGAGGATTTCATCCCTTACGAGCTCGGCTGAACGCCCCCTCGAGAGGGCGGGTGTCATCCCGCGGTATCAAGCGGACTCACCCGGAAGCCGGAGCTCTTTCCCGCCGGCGCCCGTCAATCTGGCAGCGCTGTTGCTCTAACCGAAGGCGACTTGAGCTTTCGGAGGACAACATGAAAAGACTTTACGGTTCCGCCTCTCTTGCACTCGTGCTGATTCTCGCCGGGTGCTCTTCCGGCGGCGGGTTCAACCTCGTATCTCTCGAAGAGGAGTGGCAGCTCGGCAATCAGCTCGCAGCGGACATCGCGCGGCAGATGCCGATCGTGAACGACTCCTCGGCCAATGCGTACATCAACCGTCTCGGGCAGCAGCTCGTCGCGCAGACCCCGATGGCGAATCTCCCCTGGCAGTTCCACATCGTCGACGATCCCGAGGTCAACGCCTTCAACATTCCCGGCGGACACGTCTACGTCACCACGGGGCTGATCGGCGCGACCGACAACGTCTCCGAGCTCGCGGGTGTCATGGCTCACGAGATCGCTCATGGTGTCGAGCGCCACGGGACCGAGCAGATGACGAAGAACTACGGGCTGAGCATTCTCGCTTCGATCGCCCTCGGCCAGAATCCCGCGGCGTACCAGCAGATTCTCGCCCAAGTGGTCGGCGGTGGAGCGATGGCCAGTTTCGGTCGCGACGCCGAGCGTGAGGCCGACGTGCTCGGAACCCGATACATGTACGATGCGGGCTATAACCCGAACGGCATGTTGACGATGTTCGAAGAGCTGCTTTCGCGCGGTCAGCGCGACCCGGGTCGAGTGGCAAATTTCTTCTCGACCCACCCTCTGACCGAGAACCGCATCCAGCTCGTCCGGTCGGAGATCGCCAAGCTTCCGCAAAAGAGCGGGCTGGTGAGCAATTCAGCCGACTTCAACTCGTTCCAGCAGCGTTACGGTCGAGGATGAACGGCGGGCCCGAGGACGGCGGTCCGGGCCGTGATATATAGACCGCCCATGATTCGCAGCATGACCGGCTTCGGGCGCTCCTCCGGCAAAGTGGGGGAGCGCCTCCTCATTTCTGTCCTCTGCCGTAGCGTCAACCACCGCTACCTCGAAGTTTCCGTGCGACTGCCCGAGTCTCTGTGGGAAGTCGAGCCGATGATCCGGAACCTCGCATCCCGGACCTTCACCCGCGGCAAGCTCGACGTGACGATTCGCGCCGAGCGCATCCAGGATCCGGAGTACGAGGTTCGCCTCTCCCGCAACATCGCCGATCGGGTGCTCCCGGGCCTGCGAGCCCTGCTCGCGGAGTACGACATCGACGCCAACCTCACGGCTTCCGATCTGCTCCGGATTCCCGATCTCGTCCAGGTCCACCCGAGGGAGAGCGACCTCGAAGAGGGGGAAAAGGAGCAGGTGAGAGCCACCGTTCTCGAGGCGTTCGAGATGCTGCGTGAGATGCGCGAGCAGGAGGGAGTCGCGCTCCGCTCCGACATCGAGTCCCACCTGGCCGAAACGAGGGAGGGGTTCGCGCGGATCAGCGCCATGCGGCCGGAAGTCCAGGCCGAGGCCCTCGAGAGCTATCGGGGGAGAATCGATGATCTGACGCGCATCTCCGGTGTCGCGGTCGACCCCGACAGGATCGCGCAGGAAACGTTGATCCAGGTCGAGAAGAGCGATATCGCCGAGGAGCTGGCCCGGGCCGATAGCCACCTCTCGCAGATGGCTGCGCTCATCGACTCGAATGAGCCGGCCGGCAAGAAGCTCGATTTCCTCAGTCAGGAACTTCTCCGTGAGATCAACACCTCGGGGCAGAAGTCCCGCTCGTCAGGAATCCGGAGCCTCGTTGTAGAATTGAAGACGTCCGTCGAGCGGATTCGCGAACAGGTCCAGAATGTCGAATGAAAGTCTGAATTTCCACCCCGACGGAACCCTGTTCATCGTCTCCGGGCCCTCGGGCGCCGGGAAGACCACGCTGATCAACCGGGCTCGAAAGGAACTGTCCCGCATCGGAATCCCTCTTCATTTTTCGGTTTCCCACACGACCCGGACGATCCGATCGGGGGAGAAGGACGGGAGGGATTACCATTTCGTCGAGCGTGGGACGTTCGAGCAAATGATTGGGAATGGGGAATTTATCGAATACGCCCATGTTCACGGCCAGATGTACGGGACTTCGAAGGAAGAGGTCCTCACCCGGCTGAGCGAGGGCGAGGACGTCATTCTGGACATCGACGTTCAGGGAGCCCGGCAGATCGCCGGAAACCAGGAACTGCGGCCCCACTCGCTCAGCGTCTTCCTGTTCCCTCCTTCCTTTCAGGAGTTGGAGAGCCGGTTGAAACTGCGCGGGCAGAACTCGGACGAGGACATTCAGGCGCGACTTGAAAAGGCGTTGGACGAGATCGAACAGGGGTTGCCGTTTTACGACTACGTCCTGATCAATGACGACTTCGAAGTTGCGGCGGAGAGCTTGAAGGCGGCAATACTCGCCAGAAAACTGAGATCGCGGTCGGCGATGACAGCCCTTCACGGGATGGCACGCCGGTTCAAGGAGGAGCGCAGTGGATCGTTTGCCCCCAGGAGTCGAAAGTAAATTCCGTTACGTATTGCTGATCGCGAAAAGGGCCGAGCACCTGATCGAGGGATCTCCCGCGAAATCGAAATCGCGCCACACCAAGCCGACCAGGATCGCAATGGAGGAAGTCAACCGCCAGTCGATCGTCTGGGCGCTGACCCCGCCGCCCCCGCCCGAGCAGGAGGAGCCGGCCGAGCCGAACGACTAGTGAAGATCGTCCTCGGCATTTCCGGGGGGATCGCCGCCTACAAGACGCCGGACCTGGTCCGGCGTCTTCAGGATGCCGGCGCCGACGTTCGCGTGCTCATGACCGTGAACGCCACTCGTTTCGTATCGCCTCTCTCCCTGGCCGCCGTCTCGAATCACGGAGTCATCCACGACCAATGGGGTGACCCGACCCGCGGCGGCGTCGACCACATCGAGATCGCCCGCTGGGCCGAGCTCCTGCTGATCGCTCCAGCCACGGCCAACATCATCGCCAAGCTCGCCGCCGGCATCGCCGACGACGCGCTCACCACGTACGCCGTGGCCCACCGCACCCTTCTCATGGTCGTCCCGGCGATGAATACG
>JBHEOL010000328.1:0-3622 GCA_046261635.1 Thermoanaerobaculia bacterium
GCAGAGCGAGCGCCTCTACAACGCGATGAAGGGACTGGGCAAGACCACGCGCCTGGTCATGCTGCCGCACGAGAGCCACGGCTACCGCGCCTACGAGTCGATCATGCACATGCTGTGGGAGATGGACCGGTGGCTGGAGACGTATGTGAAATAGGACTTGAATAGGACGAATAGGACCTAGAGGACCTAGGTCGGGACGGGCTGGGCTGGGCCCTACGGGGCGATAGGCGTCCTATTTGTCCTATTTGTCCTATTCGTCCTATTGCTGAGTCCGGTCTCTCCGACGGTGTCACCCTTGCAGTTGCTATTGGTGTGACGACGATTCCAACGGAACCGATTGGTAGTATCCCGCGCACACCCGCGCTGCTCGCGGCGCTTTCCGACACCACGGCCGAGGATCCGGCGCTCGCCCCGCTCTACGAGGCGGCGATCCGCGACACCGTCGAACAGTTCGAGGCGACCGGCTCGCCGGTCATTACCGATGGCGAGCAGCGGAAGTACCACAATTTCTGGACCTACTCGGTCCATGGGCTTCCGAACACGGCGCCGGACGGATTCAAGATCCCCTTCACCGGCCACACGCGCCGGATGCCGCGGCTGACTGCGGGCCCGTTCCACTACCGGCACCTGGCCGACGAGTATCTCGAGACCGCCCAGCGTTACGCGCGCGTCCCGGTGAAGCAGGCGGTGATCTCCCCCTCGGCGCTCAGCTTGATGTACCCCGCTGAAGGGATCGCTGGATACTCGCGCGAGCAATTCATCGACGATCTGCTCTCCGAGCATGAAAAAGAGATCCGGCGATGCCTCGCGAAGAATGCGCACAAGGTGCAGATCGATTTCACGGAGGGGCGTCTGGCGGTGAAGATCGATCCGAGCGGCGAGCTGCTCCATAGTTTCATCGACCTCAACAACCTGGCACTCGCGCGGTTCTCAGCCGAAGAGCGGGCGAAAATCGGTGTACATACATGCCCGGGGGGCGACCGCGATACCACACATAGCGCCGAGGTCGACTACTCCGACCTGCTTCCCAGCTTCTTCCAGCTCAAGGCGGGAAACTTCTATATCGCGCTGGCCGGCGAGAAGGACCGGACCCACGTTCTCGAGATCATCCGCGAGCACCGGAAGCCGGATCAGCGGGTCTTCGTCGGCGTGATCTCCCCGATCGACCCGCGCATCGAGACGGCCGAAGAGGTACGGGACCGGGTTCTGGAAGCCGCGCGCTTCATTCCGGTCGATCGCCTCGGGACCACGGATGATTGCGGCTTCTCGCCCTTCAGCGACGATACTTCCACCTCGCGCGAGACCGCGTTCGCGAAGATCCGCGCGAGAGTGGAGGGGACAGCGATGGCCTCCGAACAGCTGGGGGACCGTTGAGAATGAGCCTACCCACGGACGAGGAGGATCGCCTCCGCTCGGCAGCGCTGCAGACGGCGCAGAGCATCCGGATCGCGCGCCAGCGCGCCGAGGAGGAGCTGCTCGCCGCGAAGGAGGCCCTCGAGCTGCGAAGCGAGGAGCTCGAGCGCGCCAACGCGCTGATCCGCACCATCACGGAAAATGCAGCCTCATCGCTGCTCATGCTCGACGAGAGTGGCATCGTCACCTACATGAATCCCGCGGCCATCGAGGAGACCGGCTACACCCTCGAGGAGTTTTCGCGCGGACCTTTCCACGAAATCCTTCACCCCGCTTCGGATCGCGCCGGACACCCAGCCGAATCGTGCCCGATCAAGGACGCCAGGGAGCAGATGCGTCCACTGCGGAAACAGCGGGACATATTCGTCCGGAAAGACGGTTCGAAGTTTCCCGTCTCCTGCTCGCTTTCCCCCCTTCAGCGCGAGGGGCGTGCCGTCGGCGCGGTTCTCGAATTCCGCGACATCACCGAGGAGCAACTCGCGCATAGGGCGCTCGAGGAATCGAACCACCGGAAGGATGAGTTCCTCGCAACCCTCTCGCACGAGCTTCGAACCCCGATGACGGCGGTTCTCGGCTGGGCCCGAATGCTCAAACTCGGGCTGGAGGAAGAAGAGGCGGTGCAAGCCATCGACGCGATCGAGAAGAGCGCCGTCATTCAGGCACAACTGATCGACGACGTGCTCGACGTCTCGCGCACCGTCGCCGGTAAGATGACGTTCGCCGCGACGCCGGTCGATCTCTCACCCGTCCTCCGCGCCGCGATGAGCACGATTCACCCGGCTGCTTCCGCGAAAGGGATCGAGGTCGTCGCGAACGTCCCGCCACGGCTCCCTTCCGTCCTGGGGGACGAAGGGCGCCTTCAGCAGATTATTTGGAATCTGCTCTCGAACGCCGTCAAATTCACCCCGCGTGGGGGGAAGATCACGATCCGGCAGGAACACGACGGCTCGCTGCTTCGACTCATCGTGCAGGATACGGGCAAGGGAATCGATCCAGCCTATCTCCCGCATGTCTTCGAGCCTTTCAGCCAGGAGAATGCGTCGATGACGCGCTCGCACGAAGGGATCGGCGTCGGCCTTTCGATCGTACGCTCACTCATCGAGCTTCACGGCGGGCGCGTCCGCGCCTGGAGTGAAGGCCTTGGCAAGGGCGCCACGTTCACCGTCGACCTTCCGGTTCTCGAATCGAGCCAGGCGGTCGAGAGTGACGAGCTCAGGTCGGCGTCCTCGCCGACGGCCGACAGAGTCGAGTTCGAGTTCCCCGATTTTGAGGGAGCCCACGTGCTCGTGGTCGACGATCAGGCGCTCGCTCGAGATCTGATCATGGCGGTCTTCCGGCGTGCCGGAGCGGAGGTCGAGGCGGCCAGCTCGGTCCGAGAGGCTCTGGATCGTTATCATCGCCGGCAGCCTGACATGGTCGTTTGTGATCTCGCCATGCCCGACGAAGACGGCTTTGCATTCGTGCGGGCTGTGCGCGCGCTTCCGTCGCCCTCGAATCAGACACCCATCATCGCGCTGACAGCATTCGGCCGGCCGGAAGACCGGGAAAACGCGCTCGCGGGCGGATTCAACTCGTATCTCAAGAAACCGGTCGACCCACTCGAGCTCGCGCAGATCGCTCACGAGCTCGTGATCGCATCGAAACCCGGCGATGAAGGTCACTGAGTCGCTCCCTGCGTGGGCAGGGTCACCGTAAACCTCTCGATTCCCGGAGGCGTGGAAGCCGCCATCATCGCGACGCACCCCTCGATGGCCGCGGCAATCGTCTCGAGTGCGGTGAGGCCGGGATCGATCGCGTGTGGATTCACGGAACCTTCGGCGGTACCGACGTGCCGCAGGAGGCGGTGGCCGTTGCCACGGTCCTCGGAATCAAGCTGATCCCCGGCGGCTGCCCTATGATGTTCTGCGAGCCGGTCGACCTTCCCCACCGCTGCATGCGTTGGTTCCGTCACGCAGCCGGACGCGAAGCGCGCCCCCTCGCTTAAGGGGAGCTCGGAACAGGCACGCCCGGTTCTGCCTTTACTTCTGCCTTCTGCCTTCTGCCTCTACTTCTGACTTCTGCCTTCTGCCTTCTGACTTTGCTTCATCGCCAGCTCCTCGTCGATCATCCTCGAGAAGCTCGGAAGGCTGCGGTCCGTGACCTTGCGTCCGTTGACGAAGAAGGTCGGCGTGCTGATCACGCCGAGGGCCGCCGCCTGGGCCAGCTGCTC
>JBHEOL010000043.1:0-4615 GCA_046261635.1 Thermoanaerobaculia bacterium
CAGGATCTCGCCACCTGCCCGTTTCCCCCCGCACCGGCCAACGCGATCCTCGCATTTTGAGATCCTTCGTCGGCGCGCAAGTTCGCGGATGAGCAAGCTCGTTTATCCCGCGCCTCCTCAGGATGACGCGCGCGCCGCGTCGTGGCTTCTGCCGCACGCGCATGCCGCGCCTGACTCGGCCGGCTCGGGCTCGTATCCGAGATTGGGGGCGAGCCATCGCTCGACAGCGTGAAGCGGAAGGTTCTTGCGCAGGTGGTAGTCGAAGACCTGGTCCTTCCCGATCCTTCCGACCGCGAAGTACTTCGCCTCCGGGTGCGCGAAATAGAGGCCCGTGACCGAAGAGGGAGGCCAGACGGCGAACGACTCGGTGAGCTGCATTCTCGTATTGCCCTCGACTCCGAGAAGGTCGAAGATGATTTGCTTTTCCGTGTGATCGGGCTGCGCGGGATATCCCGGCGCCGGACGGATGCCGCGGTACGCTTCCGCGATCAGCTGATCCCTGGAGAGCTCCTCGCCACGGCCGAACCCCCAGGCGATGCGGGCCTCGCGATGCAACCATTCCGCGAACGCTTCAGCCAGCCGGTCCGCGAGCGCTTTCGCCATGATCGATCCGTAGTCGTCGTGATCGCTCTCGAACCGGTCGACGATCTCCTGGAGCCCTCCACCCGTCGTCACGGCAAAGGCGCCGACGTAGTCGTGAACCGCTGACTCCTTCGGTGCCACGAAATCGGCGAGCGCCAGGTAGGGCTGGCCGCCCGCTTTCTTCTGCTGCTGGCGCAACGTGTGGAATGTCGCGATGGCCCGCTCGCGGGCATCCGGCGCCGCATAGACCTCGATGTCGTCGCCGACCGCGGCCGCAGGGAAGAGACCCCACACACCCTCGGCCTCGAGCAGCTGCTTCGAGACAATCTCGTCGAGCAGCCGCTTCGCGTCGTCCCAGAGCTCTTTCGCACGCGCCCCGTACACCTCGTGGTCGAAGATCTTCGGGTACATCCCCTTCAACTCCCAGGCGTGGAAGAACGGGCTCCAGTCGATGTACTCCACGAGCGTCTCGAGCGGAACGCGGGTCAGGATCTTCGCCCCTGTGAACGAGGGTACCGCTGGAGAGCCATGGTCGAGGCGAAGCCTCCCCTCGCGCGCCTGTTCGAGGTCGACGAGAGGGCGGTCGCCGGCCGAGGCGGCGTACTGACGCCGCAGCCCCTCCTGCTCCGTCTTCTGCCGCCCGACGAACACCTCACTGGAGTCGCTGAGCAGCGATGACACGACGGTCACCGCACGGGACGCGTCGTGAACGTGGACGGTCGGACCCTCGTAACCAGGCGCGATCCGGAGCGCGGTGTGGAGCTTCGAGGTCGTGGCTCCGCCGATGAGGAGCGGGACGCGAAACCCGAGGCGCGTCATCTCCTTCCCGACGTGGACCATCTCGTCGAGCGAGGGAGTGATGAGCCCCGAGAGACCGACGACGTCGACATGCTGCTCCTTCGCAGCCTGAAGGATCTTCTCCGCCGACACCATGACGCCCAGATCGATCACTTCGTAGTTGTTGCAGCCGAGAACGACGCCGACGATGTTCTTGCCGATGTCATGGACGTCGCCCTTGACGGTCGCGAGCAGGATTTTCCCCTGGGCGCGGAGATCGCCGGAAGCGGCCTTCTCCGCCTCCATGAAGGGAAGCAGCCACGCCACCGCCTTCTTCATGACGCGCGCGCTCTTGACGACCTGAGGAAGGAACATCTTTCCGCTGCCGAACAGATCGCCGACCACGTTCATCCCGTCCATCAGCGGCCCTTCGATGATCGACAGCGCGCTCGGATACTTCTCGCGAGCCTCGATCAGATCGGGCTCGAGATGATCGACGATTCCCTTGACCAGGGCATGCGAGAGGCGCTCCTCGACCGGCCTCGTCCTCCACTCCTCGGACTTCGCCTCCTGGACCCTTCCAGTCGACTTGACCGTGTCGGCAAAGGTGAGGAGCCGCTCGGTCGCGTCGGGCCGGCGGTTGAGGAGCACGTCCTCGACGAGATCGCGGAGCTCGGGCTCGATCTCCTCATAGATGGCGAGCTGGCCGGCGTTCACGATCCCCATATCGAGGCCCGCGCGGATCGAGTGGTAGAGAAACGCCGCGTGCATCGCCTCGCGGACCGTGTTGTTGCCGCGAAACGAGAAGGAGACGTTGCTGATCCCTCCGGATGTCTTCGCCAGGGGAAACCGCTTCTTCAGCTCGCGGACCGCCTCGATGAAGGCAATCCCGTATCCGGCATGCTCCTCGATTCCGGTCCCGACCGTGAGCACGTTCGGGTCGAAGATGATGTCCTGCGGCTCGAAACCGATCTCCTCGGTCAGGATCCGGTAGGAACGCGAGAGGATCTCCACCTTCCGCTCGACCGAGTCTGCCTGACCCTTTTCGTCGAACGCCATCACCACCACGGCCGCGCCGTACCGGCGCACCAGCCGTGCCTGGTTCCTGAAGACGTCCTCTCCTTCCTTCAGGGAGATCGAGTTGACGACCGATTTCCCCTGAAGACGCTTGAGCGCCTCCTCGATGACGCTCCAGCGCGAGGAATCGACCATGATCGGCAGGCGGGCGATCTCGGGCTCCGACGAGACGAGATTCAGGAACAACCCCATCACCTGCTCGGAGTCGAGCAGCCCCTCGTCCATGTTGACGTCGAGAATGTTGGCGCCCCCCTCGACCTGCTGCCGCGCGACAGCCAGGGCGCTCTCGTAGTCCTTCTCGAAGATCAGCTTCTTGAACTTGGGCGACCCGGTGACGTTGGTTCGCTCGCCGATGACGATGAAGTTCGAGTCTTCCCGCACCGTGAGCGGCTCCAGCCCCGAAAGCCGCAGATACGGCTGCGGTTCCGCCGGCTTCCGCGGTTCGACTCCCTCGACGGCGGCGGCGATGGCGCGGATGTGATCGGGCGTCGTTCCGCAGCAGCCGCCCACGAGGTTGAGCCACCCCTCGCGCGCGAACTCGCCGAGAAGGGCCGCCATCGACTCCGGCGTCTCGTCGTATCCACCCAACTCGTTGGGAAGACCGGCGTTCGGATAGCAGCTCAGGTAGAAAGGAGCCAGGCGCGAGAGCTCCTCGACGTAAGGGCGCATTTCCTCCGCTCCGAGGGCGCAATTGATGCCGACAGAAAGCATCGGAGCGTGGGAGACCGACGCGAAGAACGCCTCGGTCGTCTGGCCCGAGAGGGTCCGGCCCGAGAGGTCGGTAATCGTCATCGACAGCATGACGGGGACGCGCGAGCCGCGCTCGTGAAAGAGCTGCTCGAGCGCGAAGATGGCGGCCTTCAGGTTGAGCGTATCGATCGCGGTCTCTGGAAGAAGCAGGTCGGCGCCGCCGTCGAGGAGCCCCCTCGCCTGCTCGTAGTACGCATCCTTGAGCTGATCGAAGGTGACGGCGCGGAAACCGGGATCATTCACGTCGGGCGAGAGCGATGCCGTGCGGCTCGTCGGGCCGAGGGAGCCGGCGACGAATCGGGCCCGCCCGTCCTGCGCGGCCACCGCGTCCGCGGCACGGCGGGCGACGCGCGCCGCCGCGACGTTGATGTCGTAGACGTGACTCTCGAGACCGTACTCGACACTCGAGATCGCGTTCGCATTGAACGTGTTCGTCTCGATGATGTCCGCCCCGGCGAGAAGATACTCGCGATGGATTTCCTCGATGATCTGCGGCTGAGTCAGCGAAAGGACGTCGTTCGCGCCTTTCAGGTCCCTCGGATGATCGCGGAACGTCTCCCCGCGGAATGCGGCTTCGTCGAGTCCGTAACGCTGGATCATCGTCCCCATCGCCCCGTCGAGGATCGCGATGCGGCGATGGAGCAGAGCGTGAAGCTCTTCGATGCGTCGGCTGGGAGTCATGATGCTTCCTTCCTCGCGCCGCACGGCCCGCACCGACAAAAAAGCCCCACGATCTGGCGTGGGGCTTCCGTCGGCGTGACACTTCTACCGCGGCGTCTTTAGCTTTTTTTTAGCTGGTTGCAAGCGGCCCCAAATCACTCCAGCAGAAACTTCACTCTAGCCGAGGGGTTGCGCGAGGTCAATCACCCGCCCCCCGGCCTCCCCAACCGGACTCCGCCACGAAAAAGGGGTGAGCCGAGGCTCACCCCTTCCGGTGAAAGCTGAGAACGGAATCAATACTCGTCTTCGTCGAAATCGCCCTTGACGGCGTCTCCACGATCGTAGGTATCGGCTTCCTCTTCCTCTTCCTCGACCTCTTCGTCGTAGTCCTCGGTGGCGGGTCGCGGACGGAAGGTCGTCCGCGGTGCCTCGTCTTCCTCTTCTTCTTCCTGGTCGGGAGCGTCCCACTTGCGCTCCGGAAGCAGAGACGCCTTCTCGCTCACGGTCACGCGGCCCGGAGCCGGGGACATCGGTTTCTTCTCCTGCGACTCGGCGGGCCGGGCCGGCGCGGGAGCTGGCTTCGCGGGCGCCGGCTTCGCGGGAGCTGGCCCTGCGGGAGCTGGCATCGCGGGAGCTGGCATCGCGGGAGCTGGCTTCGCGGGCGCTGGCTTCGCGGGCGCTGGCTTCGGCGGCGCAGCCTTCGGCGGCGCAGCCTTCGGCGCAGCTGCCTTAGGCGCAGCTGCCTTCTTCGCAGCGGATTTCTTCACGC